>JALDXK010000047.1:0-17166 GCA_032155105.1 Acidobacteriota bacterium | reverse complement strand
ACTCGGCGGTGGGCGCCATCAACGAGAGCGACGTGCTGCTCGCCACCGCGTCGAATGCGATCATCATCGGCTTCAACGTGCGTCCCGATCGCAACGCCGCCGAGGTCGCCGATCGCGAGAAGGTCGACATCCGCCAGCACTCGGTCATCTACCACGTGACCGACGAGATCAAGAAGGCCATGACCGGCCTGCTCGAGCCGACCTTCAAGGAAACGCGGATCGGCAGCGCGCAGGTGCGCGAAACCTTCAAGGTGCCGAAGATCGGCACCATTGCCGGCTGCATGGTCACCGACGGCCGCATCACCCGCCAGGGCGACGCGCAGGCACGGCTGCTGCGCGACAACGTCGTGGTGTGGGAAGGCAAGCTGGCGTCGCTCAAGCGCTTCAAGGACGACGTGTCCGAGGTCAAGACCGGCTTCGAGTGCGGCATGGGCCTGCAGAATTTCAATGACGTCAAGGTTGGCGACGTGATCGAAGTGTTCCAGATGGAGCGCGTCGCTCAGCCGGCGTAAGAAACGAGGGCCGCAGTGGCTCTGACACACCGAGTCGAGCGCATCCAGAAGCAGGTACGCGAAGAAGTCAGTCAAATGCTGGCGACCGAGGTCCGCGATCCGGGCGTGGGCCTCGTCACCGTCACCCGCGCCAAGGTCACGGCCGACCTCTCGCTGGCGCGGATCTACTGGACCATGCTCGGCGACGCCGCCGAGCGCAAGAAGACCGCCAAGGCGCTCGAGCGCGCCGCGCCGTTCGTGCGCCACCTGCTGGCCGAGCGGCTGACGCTGCGACGCTCGCCGGAAGTGAAGTTCATCTTCGACGAATCGGTGGCAGCGCAGGATCGGATCGAGCAGATCATCCAGGAGATCCACGCCGAGGACGCCGCACGCACCGTCGACGATCCCGCGGTGGTCGAGACCGTCGACGATCCGGCAATGGTCGAGACCGTCGACGATCCGGCACTCGTCGACACCGTCACCGACGGCAAGGACTCCACCACAGTCAAGAATGACGAACCCGCCCGCTGAGCTCGTCGAACGCATCAAGCACGGACAACGCTTCGTGATCGCATCGCACCAACGGCCGGACGGCGACGCTGTCGGCTCGGCGATGGCGATGGCGCTGGCGTTGCGCGCGCTGGGCAAGGAAGCGACGGTAGTGACCGATGCCATCCCGCCGGTGTTCCTGCAGCAGTTCCCGGGCGTCGAGTCGATCCGCATCACCCCCGAGATTTCCGAAAGCTACGACGCCGCGCTGATCATGGAGTGCAGCGAGCTGGCGCGCACCGGCGTCAAGGGCCTCGATCGATCCGCGGTGCTGAACATCGATCACCATCCCGGCAACACCGGCTACGGCGGCGTGAACTGGGTCGACGAATCCGCCGCGGCGTGCGGCGAGATGGTGTTCACGCTGATCGAGGCGCTGGGCGCGCCGTTGACCAGCGACATCGCGACCCACGTCTACCTGGCGATCCTCACCGATACCGGGTCGTTTCACTTCTCACATCTCTCGCCGCGCACCTATGACATCGCGCGCCGTTGCGTGGAAGCCGGTGCCAATCCGCAGTGGATCGCGCGCACCCACTACGACAGCAACAGCCTGGCACGGGTCCGCATCTTCGGCGCGGTGATGAACGGCATGGTGATCGTCGACGAGGGACGCGTCGCGCTGCTGTCGATCACACGCCAGACGATGACCGAGCTGGCCGGCACCAGCGACGATCTCGAAGGCCTGATCAACTTCCCGCTGACAGTGAAGGACATCGAAGCGGTGGCGTTCTTCAAGGAAGTCGGCGACGAGGATTGGCGGGTCAGCCTGCGCTCGAAGGGCAACGTCAACATCGGCGCCATCGCCCGCGCGCACGGCGGCGGCGGCCACACCAACGCCGCCGGCTGCTCGGCACGCGGCGCACTCGACGCCCTTCAAAAGCAATTCGGCGAGTCGTTGGCTGAAGCCATTCGCACGAAGTGAAGCCCCAAGCCCCAAGCCCCAAGCCCCAGGTCCCCGATGGCGTGCTGGTCGTCGACAAGCCCGAAGGCCCGACGTCGCACGACGTGGTTACGCTGACGCGGCGCGTGCTCGGCGTCTCGCGCATCGGCCACACCGGGACGCTCGACCCGCTGGCGACCGGCGTGTTGCCGCTGGTGATTGGCCGCGCGACGCGCCTCGCGCAGTTCCTCACCGCCAGCGACAAAAGCTACGAGGCCACCATGGCGTTCGGGCGCACCACCGACACCTATGATGCGAAGGGGCGCGAGGTGTCGACCTGCACCGATCGGCCGACGCGCGAGGCACTCGATGCGGCGCTGCAGCAGTTCCGTGGGACCTTCGAGCAGACACCCCCTGCCTTCTCCGCCAAGAACATCGACGGCGAGCGATCGTACGAGCTCGCGCGTAGGGCCTCGCGTAAGTCCGCCGCAGCCAGCAATGACGACACTCGTAGGGGCGGGCCTTCAGTCCCGCCCGTCATGGAGGCCGCGCGCCCGAAGGCCGTCACAGTGACGACCCGGCGGCTCGAGGTCCTCGCGTTCGATGGCGACACGGCGCGGCTCTCGATGCAAGTCACGGCGGGCTTCTACGTCCGTTCGCTCGTTCACGACCTCGGCGAGCAGCTGGGCTGCGGCGCCGTGCTCGTAGCCCTGCGGCGGACGCGTTCGGGCGAATTCGACCTCGCCCCTGCGGTCCCGCTTGAAGAGGTCCTGAAATCTGGCCGTGAGCAGCTGGCCGGCCACATCGTCCCAATGGCAGGCCTGCTGCCCGAGTTGCCCGCAGTGACCTTGCGTGGCAGCGCGAACCTCGAACGGCTCAAGAATGGCGTGGAAATGGGCCCAGGCGACTTGGTGGCGCCCCTCAGCCCCCTGCCGCCGATAGTTCGGTTGCTCGGCCCCGAAGGCGAACTCGTTGGGCTGGCCAAGCCGGGAAAAATGCCCGGCTGCCTCCACGGATGGGTGGTTCTGGGGTAACATATTCAGGTTACAGGCGATGTCGGAATCGCCATATACGGCGGCTTGGTGACCCGGAAAATCGGACACTCGGCCGTACGTGGAGGAATCGTGGCACTAACGAAAGATCGCAAGACCGCCCTCATCGGCGAATACAAGACGCACGACAAAGACACCGGCTCACCAGAAGTCCAGGTCGCAATTCTCAGCGAACGAATCACCTACCTCACCGAGCATTTCAAATCGCACGGCAAGGATCATCATTCGCGCCGCGGATTGCTCAAGCTCGTCGGCCAGCGCCGACGCCTGCTCGACTACCTGAAGAGCAAGGACGCCGATCGATACGCTGAGGTGATCAAGCGCCTCGGTATCCGCAAGTAACCCGGGTCCATTCAGAGCGCAGGCCAGCTATGCACAAGCGTGATCTATCTCTCGGCTCCCAGACCCTGTCGATCGAAACCGGTCGCCTGGCCAAGCAGGCCGACGGTTCCGTGGTCGTTCGCATGGGCGACACCATGGTGCTCGTCACCGCATGCCATTCGGCGAACCCGCGTGAAGGCATCGACTTCCTTCCGCTCACGGTCGACTATCGTGAATACACCTACGCCTCGGGCCGCATTCCCGGCGGCTTCTTCAAGCGCGAAGGCAAGGCCACCGAAAAGGAAACGCTGACCAGCCGCGTCATCGACCGTCCGATTCGGCCGCTCTTCCCAACCGGCTGGTCCTACGAAACGCAGGTCATCGCGTTCGTGCTGTCGGCCGACACCGAACACGACTCGGACGTGCTCGCCCTCACCGGTGCCGGCGCGGCGCTGGCGCTGTCGGAGATGCCGGTCGAGAAGACCGTTGCCGCCGTGCGCGTCGGCCTGGTTGACGGACAGTACGTCGTCAATCCGACCTTCCCGCAGCGCAAGCAGAGCCGCCTCGATCTCGTCGTCGCCGGCACCCAGGACGGTATCGTGATGGTGGAAGCGGGCGCCAACGAGGTGACCGAGGAAGAGGCCATCCAGGCGCTCGAGACCGCGCATGCCGCCATCAAGCAGCTGGTCAGCATGATCGACACGCTCGCCAAGGAAGCCGGCCGCACCAAGCTGCCGAAGCCGGAGGCCACGGTCGACCAGGAGCTCAAGACCTACGTCGAGACGCATTTCACGAACCTCGTCGCGGCGATGAAGATCAAGGGCAAGATCGAGAACTACGCCAAGGTTGCGAGCATCGAGCACGAGATGATCGAGAAGATGCCCGAGCAGTTCACGGGCAAGTCGCTCGCAGCCAAGGGCCTGTTCCACGCGATGCAGGAGAAGGCTCTGCGCGACGAGGTGCTCGACCGCGGCGTGCGCCTCGACGGGCGCAAGTTCGACGAGATCCGCCAGATCACCATCGAGAACAGCGTGCTGCCCCGCGTCCACGGTTCCACCGTGTTCACGCGCGGCGAGACGCAGGCGCTCGTCACCGCCACGCTCGGCACCGCCGACGATCAGCAGAAGATCGAAATGGTGGACGGCGAAACGTGGAAGCGCTTCATGCTCCACTACAACTTCCCGCCGTTCTCGGTGGGCGAAGTGAAGCCGATGCGCGGCCCCGGCCGTCGTGAAATCGGCCACGGCGCCCTCGCCGAGCGCGCGCTGGCGCCGATGATTCCGACCGAACAGGAGTTCGCTTACACCATCCGCATTGTCTCGGACATCCTCGAATCCAACGGCAGCTCGTCGATGGCGTCGGTGTGCGGGGGATCGCTCGCGATGATGGATGCCGGCGTGCCGATCAAGGCGCCGGTGGCCGGCGTGGCGATGGGCCTGATCCTCGACGAGAAGACCGGCAAGTACGCGGTGCTCACCGACATCGCCGGCGCCGAAGATCACTACGGCGACATGGACTTCAAGGTCGCCGGCACCGGCAACGGCATCACCGCGCTGCAGATGGACATCAAGGTCACGGGCATCTCACCCGAGATCATGCGCGCTGCGCTCAGCCAGGCCAAGGCCGGCCGGCTGTTCATCCTGCAGAAGATGCAGGAGTCGCTGTCGACGCACCGCTCGAACATGTCGGCCTACGCGCCGCGCATCATCACCATCAAGATCCCGGTCGACAAGATCCGCGACGTCATCGGCCCCGGCGGCAAGATGATCCGCAGCATCATCGAGAAGACCGGCGTGAAGATCGACGTCGAGGACGACGGCCACGTCAACGTGGCGTCGGCCGACGAGGCGGCAGCGCAAAAGGCGATCGGCATGATCCAGGAGCTGACCGCGACCGCCGAGCTCAACAAGACCTACCTCGGCAAGGTCCAGCGCATCACCGATTTCGGCGCCTTCGTCGAGATCATGCCGGGCACTGACGGCCTGCTGCACGTCTCGGAAATCGCGCACTACCGCGTCAAGGACGTGCGCGACGAGCTGAAGGAAGGCCAGCAGGTGCTGGTGAAGGTGATCAACATCGACCCGACCGGCAAGATTCGCCTGTCGCGGAAGGCACTGATTACGCCTGAAGAAGGCGGCGCCCCACCGGCCGGCAACGGCGGTGAAGGCGAAGGCGCCACGGCCGGCGCGCCGTCAGGTGGCGATCGCGGCGAGCGCCGCGACCGTGGCCCGCGTCGAGACCGCGGCCCGCGCCGCGAGTAACAGACGGATCCCGACGAGACGCGATTCTCGTCGGGATCTCGCCAGCTACAATCATCCAGATGCGTTGGATCTCCGCTGGTCTCTTCGCGCTCGCGGTGGGCCACACGCTCGCCCAAGAACCATCACAGAACCGCCGCGATTTCACCATCGTCGCGAAAGATCACACTTTCACGCCCAACACGCTCGAGGTCTCGCAGGACGACCTGGTCAAGATCACACTGCGCAGCGAGGACCGCCCGACGAGTTTTGCAATTGATGCCTATCGAATCGTGAAGCGCGCCGCCGGCGGCACGTCGATCACCTTCGAGTTCCGCGCCGATCAACCGGGCACGTTCCTGTTCTATTGCAACCTGACGACGGATCCCGGGTGCAAGGAGATGACGGGGACGCTCACCGTTCGACCGAAATAGATTCCAGTTACCGTAACCGGCCGCAGAAACGAACCGGCCCGACGGCGGCATGGTATTTTGAGCCATGCCGCGTTTGCCGTTCGTCTTCGCCGTGTGCGCCCTGTCCATCCTGCCGCTGGTGACTCCTCGGGCTCATGCACCCGCCACGGCGCAATCACCGCAGGCGGACGGCGACGAGACGGCGCGCATCAATGCCTGGTTCGAGGCCAGGTTCAAGGAACAACTCGCCTTCAGTCCGATTCAGCAGACGTTCCTCGGCCAGAAATCGGGCGAGCTCGACGACATGTCGATCGCAGCCCAGGACCGGCAACTGGCATGGCGTCGGGCCGCCACGGCCGAGATGCGCAAGTCGTTCGACTACGCGAAGCTGAGTCCCGAAGCGCAGACCTCGTACGATATCTGGCTCTACCAGCTCGAACAGGCCGAAGCGGCGATCCGTTTCCGGACCAACGCCTACGTGTTCGATCAGATGTCGGCGGTCCACTCGTTCCTTCCACAGCTGCTGATCGCCTTCCACCGGGTCGACGATGTCTCGGACCTGGAGGGCTACATCAACCGGATTCGCGAGTCGGGCCGGGCGCTCCGCCAGCTGATCGAGATCTCCAAGACGAATGCGATCACGGGGGTTCGCCCACCGCGATTCGCCTACGACTTCGTCATCGACGAATCGACCAAGATCATTACGGGCGCGCCCTTCACCGACGGAGGCCCGGACAGCGCGGTGTGGGCAGACGCCAAGGCGAAGATCGCCGCGCTGCAGAAAAAGGGCGCGCTGAGCGACGCGCGCGCCAAGGCGATGTTGGCCGACGTGGAGGCCGCCCTCACTGGTCCGTTCAAGACGGGTTACGACTCGCTGATCGCGTGGCAGCGGGAAGACCGCAGCCTGACACCGGAACGAGCCGCGGGCGTGCACGCGTTGCCGAACGGCGCCGCGTTCTACGCAGAGCGCCTTGCCAATCAGACCACCACGACGCTGACCGCGGAGCAGATTCATCAGATCGGACTCGCGGAGGTCGTCCGCCTGCGGGGCGAGATGGAGACGATCAAGAACGAAGTCGGCTTCAAGGGAGACCTGCCGGCGTTCTTCGCGGAACTGCGTGACCGCAAGGACGATCCGCGCTATTACTACCCCAATACCGATCAAGGCCGGCAGGCCTACATCACCGACGCGACCGCCGCCATCGACCGGATCAAGGCTGTGTTGCCCAAGTATTTTGGCATGCTGCCCAAGGCCGACCTCGTGGTGCGCCGCGTCGAACCGTTCCGCGAGCAGGCGGGAGCCGCGCAGCACTATTTCCCGAGTACCCCGGACGGGTCGCGGCCCGGCGTCTATTACGCGCATCTGCTCGACATGAAGGCGATGCCAAAGCACGAACTGGAGGTCATTGCTTATCACGAGGGCCTGCCGGGCCACCACATGCAGATCGCGATCGCGCAGGAGTTGAGCAGCGTGCCGACATTCCGCCGGCAGGCAGGCTTCCCGGCCTATTCAGAGGGCTGGGGACTGTATTCCGAGTGGCTGGCGCGTGAAATGCCAGGCACCTATCAGGACCCGTACTCGCGTTTCGGACGGCTCGGCTCGGAAATCTGGCGGGCGATCCGCCTCGTCGTCGATACCGGCATGCACGCGAAGGGATGGTCCGAAGAGCAGGCGGTGCAGTACTTCCTCGCCAACTCCGCAACCACCGAACCTCAGGCGCGATCCGAGATCCGCCGTTATCTGGTGATGCCTGGTCAAGCCACCAGCTACAAGATCGGGATGCTGAAGATTCAGGAGGTACGCCGCAAGGCTGAAAGCGCGCTTGGACCGCGGTTCGATATCCGCGGTTTTCACGATACCGTGCTCGGCGGCGGCGCGCTGCCGCTCACGATACTCGAGACACGCGTCGACCGATGGATTGCCGATCGGTAGAAGTGAGGAGCTACTTCCTCGGAAATTTGTCCGGATTGTCGGTGAACAGGGCATCGACACCGAGCTTGTAGAGATAGTGCGACATCTCTTCAGCCACGTCGTTGAAGCCGGCCTTCTCCGTATCTGACGCCCGGAACGTGTAGGGTGTCACCGTCATGCCCTCGGCATGCGCCCACTTCACGAAGTCGGGATTGCGCAGCACGATGTTCTTGGCCGGACCAAACCCCGTGACCACGCCCTTCCACGCCTTCAACTGCTCGGCCGTTTCGAAGCCTTCGTCGTCACTCAACAGCAGGACCACCGGCACGCCGATCCTGATCTTCGAAAGTTCACGCGCGCTCGCCTGGCCGAACGTCTGCAGGATGACGGGCGTCTTCGCATCCGCCTTCGGCCCCCGCAGGCCGTGCTTATCGAGCGCGGTGGCGACCAGCTGTTCGAAGTCCACCTTACGGCCCTCGTAGATCTCCGGCGTCTTCAATTCCGGGAAGATCCCGGCCTTGCCCTTGATGAGCGCGATGGCCTCGTCGAAGGTCGGGACTCGCTCGCCCTTGAATTTCGCGTTGAACCACGATCCGGCATCGAGCCGCTTGATCTCGGCCAGGGTGAAATCGTTGGCGACCCAGGCCCGGCGGGTCCTGCCCTCGAGGCTGATGCTGACGGCGCGATCGGGAAATACCTCCTCGACGTTGGTGGTGCGCTCCAGGCTGGCGTCGTGCAGGCAGATCAGCACGCCGTCCTTGGTGACGGCGAGATCCTGCTCGACGTAGTCGGCGCCCATCTCGATCGCCAGCCGGTAGGCCGCGAGCGTGTGCTCGGGGGCATAGGCCGACGCGCCGCGATGCGCGACGTTGGTCTTCTTCGCGTATTGCGCCGTTCCCGTGGCCGACATCAGCAGGATGATCGCTCCAAACACAGCAATCCGCCTAAACCCCTTCGCCAAGGCTTGGGGGTTCAAGGAGGCGGACACCACAACATCAGGCTGCACTTTGCCCCTCCCGGCCGAAGGTTCTGGCCGCTTCAATCCGCTCGCGAATCGGCGGGTGCGAATAGAACAGCCATCGCACCAACGGAGAAGGATACTCCTCCGCCAGGTTCTGCTGCGACAGCCGCTTCATCGCCGTCACGAACGCGTCGACATTACGTGTGGTCTGCAACGCATACAGATCCGCGGCGCGCTCCTGCGCGCGGGACAGCGCGTTGACGACGGGCATGAGCAGGAAGGTCCAGGCACCGCCCGCGACCAGCAGCACCGGCAGGCCGGCCGGATCGGAGACCCCCCGCAGCGCGAGCGCATCGGCACCGGCCACCAGAATCAGGTGTGCCACGAAGAAGCCGCCGAACAGAACGAGCGCCTGCACCGCGATGCCGCGCCAGAGATCACGATGGACGTGATGCGCCAGTTCGTGCGCGAGAATGACCTCGATCTCATCCTCAGAGTAATCGGCGAGGAGCGTGTCCGACAGCAGGATGCGGCGGGTGCGGCCGAGGCCGGCGAGGGCGGCATTCGCCTTCTTCGTATGGCTGCTCAGCACCCACTCGAACACGCCCATCACGTTGGTGCGGGCCTTCGCAGCGAGTCTCATCAACCTATCCACCAGCGCGGGCCGATCGAGCGGCTTGAACTTGTAGAAGATCGGCAGCAGCACGACCGGCGCCAGCTGCGCCAGTCCGATCGTCGCCATGGCAAACACCCCGGCGGAAATCCACCACCACTGCCCAGGCCATTGCCGGAGCGCTTCGTAGACCACCGCCGTGCCGAGCACTGCCAGGACAAGGCCGAGCAGCATGCCTTTCACTTGATCCGACCACCAGTGCGCAGCCGACTGCGTCGAGAGCCCGTAGCGATGTTCGAGCAGGTGGCCGTGATAGTACGCGAACGGCAACTCGACAACGGCGAGCAGCAGCATCACGAGGATGGTGACGACCACGACCATCACGGCGTCGTTGAACGCTTCGGGGAACCATTGCGAGAGCGCGGCGCCCAGCTCGCGGACCCTGTGGTTGACGCCGGTGGCGGCAAGCCCCAATAGCAGAACGCCGGCGGTCGCAGTCCCAAGCAGGTCGGCGCGCCGGCGGAGTCGGTGGTAGCGGGTAGCCCTGTCTTCGTTCACAGACAAATGCGGTTACAAGGTTACAGAGGTTACAAGGTTACAAGAGTTCTCAGCCCTTGTAACCCTGTAACCCTGTAACTCTTGTAACCGTTCTAACGGTTTAGTGCGCGATTACTGTGGCATCGCCGAAGCCACCCAGTTCCTGCAGACGCTGCAGGTCCCGAACCGCGTCGGCACGGCTGAAGAACGGCCCGAGCACAATCTGCTGCACCTGCCGACGGCGAAGCTGGAACGGCCGCTGCATCGCCGGCAAGCCGGCCTGCGTGAGCGTGTCGAGAAGCTGATCGGCACGCTCGGAACTGGCGAACAGGCCCACGACGACGAGATATTCATCGGCGATGGCACTGGATGCGCTGGCTACGGAGGCGTTGGCGTCGGCGACGGGGTCGGGCGTGGGCGCATCGGGGGTGGGTGCCTCAGGCGCGGGCGCGTCGGTCCGTGCGATACCGGGCAGCGCGGGGGCAGGCGCCTCGGGAAGCGCCGGAAGTGCCGGTGCGGTCAGTCTATTGGAAAGTATTGAGGCGCCCGCCAGGCCCACGTTGAGGAGCGCAAGCACGCCGAACGCAAGCGCAGCCCGTTTCATCCACATGCGCATGAGTCTCTGCATGTAGGTCTCCGACCGCAGGTCCGCTGGCCAATCGGTCGTGATGCTGCGCGCTGGCACGTCGCGCCTCGGGGCGGGCCTCGAAGTTGGACGCCGCTGCGGCGGCTCGTCGGACGCCGCAGGCAGGCGTGTCAGCGTGCGCGAGGGCGAGCTAAGCTCCTGCTCGACCCAGTGCGCGACTTCCTTCGCGAAAATCTCGTCGTCTGTCAGGGGCGAGGTCTCCACGAAGGGAGACGCCGGCCCAGCTGCTGGTGCCGGCTCAGGCGCATTCACAATCGCGGGCACTGCCGCAGCCGCGGGCGAGGGCGTGGCCACAATCGCGGACGCCGGCGCCGCTTCGGCGAACATGATCGAATCCCAGGTCGGCGACAGCGTGGTGGCGCCCACCTCGATGAGCGCGGTATCAAGAATCTCCCGGTCCACGCCGGCGGCCTTGCGCTCGTGCGCAATATGCAGCGCGCGATCGCAGACCCGGTTGATCAGCCGCGGCACCCCACCGGTTCGCTGATGGAGGACGTCGACGATCGCCGGCGCAAACAACACGCGGTCGCGGTGGCCTCCCGCGACCTGCAGGCGATGCTGGAGGTAGCCTGCCACAGCAGCTCGGTCCATCGGCGCCAGGCGATGGTAGCCACAGACCCGCTGATCGACCTGCCGCATCTCGGGCAGCTTCAACTTCGCGTGTAGCTCGGGCTGTCCGACAAAAACGATTTGCAGCCGGCCTTCTGCGCCGAAGGTGTCCGAGAGAATGCGCGTCTCTTCGATCAGCGGCAGCGACAGGTTCTGCGCCTCGTCGATGATCACGACGACGAAGTTTTCCGGAGTGAGCGAGTCGAGAAACTCAGACAGCAGGTAGCAGAGATCAGTGCGCGAGGCCCGCCGCAACGGACCGGTGGTGAGCTCCTGGATCGACACCGCGCCGAAGTCGATCAGCAGCATCTTGAGCAGATCTTCACGCGAAGCAAAGGGATCGGGTACCAGCGAGCTGTAGGTCTTGCGGCCGAGGTCCCGGAGCACGGCGCGGCACAAGGTGGTCTTGCCGGTGCCAATCTCGCCGGTCAGGACGAGCAAACCTTCGCGTCGGCGAATGCCGGCGAGCAATCCCTCGGAGGTGCCGACGTACGTCGGGCTGCTGTAAATGAACCGCGCATCAGCGTTGAGGCTGAACGGCTTCTCGTTCAAGCCAAAGTGCGGCTCGTAGGCGAGGGTTTCGGCCTGCGGCGGAAACGACACCAGAGAGACACTGGTCCGCCCCAAGGTTGCGTTTCGCGAGTAATGACTAGACACGGCACAGTCTGAATAGCAGAAGAAATGCCACAAAACAGGCCTGATTTGCGCGCGGATTTTCCAAGCGCCGGCCTGACGTGTCTAGTATTGGGACAGGAACGACGGTTTTGGTCTGTCTACGACGTGGTGGAACCGACGCGCGAAATGCGGACGCCGCCGTTGGTCGTGCTCAGGTTGACACGGGCACCGCCACCGTTCATCGCGCCGTTCAGCCGGCGCCGACGCTCCGACTCGTGCGTGTCGCCATCATCGCGCGCGATGTCGAGGTCGGTGACGCGGACGCCGCCGTTCACCGCGCGCGCGGTAATGGTGGCCTTGCTCTCCGGCGCCAGGCCGAGCGTGACGCCGCCGTTGACCGTCGTCATCTCGATGGAATCGGTGGCATCGAGCGGCGCGCCGAGTTCGATCTCGACGCCGCCATTCACGGACGAAGCCTCGAGGACTCCGGGAATGATGCCGCTGCCCTTCACGCCGCCGTTGGTAGTCTTGGCGTGGATGTCGCCCGAGAGCCCGTTGAGGCGTACGCCGCCGTTGACGGTTCGCAGGTCAACGGTGAGGCCCCTCGGGACCTTCACGATCCACTCGATCTCATGGCCGCCAAAGCCGCTCATCCGAGGCGGTCGCGATTCGACGCGCACGGTCGATCCGCCCACTTCCTCGCGAATCTCGAGCTTGGCCAGGTTCTCCTTGGCGGCTTCATCCGACCGACCTTTGGCGCTGCGCCGTCCTTCGACGACGACCTCCTTGCCGTCGGTTGGCTCGGCGGTGATGCGCCCGTTCACGTTAATGAGCTCGAAGCGCCCATCGGCCGGGACGGTGTAGGTCCGCGACCACGTATCCGTGGCCTTGCCCTGCGCGATATCGAAGGAAAAGTCGCCATCGGCGCTGGTTTTGATGTCGCAGGCCGTGGTAGCCAGCCCAACCACAAGAACCGCCGCAAGGACAGGGAGTTTGCGCATAACACCTAATACGAGACTGATGGGGCCCGGTTCCCGGAATGATCCCCATCCGAGTCGGGGGCGCGGGCGACCACAATGGCGGAGCTGCCGAAACGCGGGTTGCCATTACCCACAATCCGTTGTTCGAGTCGTGTGCACGCGAGCGCGACCGCATTGAGCGGAGCGAGCGGCACCTCGGGCGGCTTCGCCACTGGCCTGATCAGGCGCTCCTTGCGAGCGACGAGCCATTTCACCAGCGCGACCCAGACGAAGAAGTACCGCGACTCGACGATCTCCAACCCACTATCACGCACCAGCGCTTCGAGATCTCGCAGGCGATAGCGGCGGTAGTGATGATTGACCTCGTCATGCGCCGTCCACAGCTCGTCGAAGGCCGGGACGGTTGCGATGAACCAACCGCCTGGACGCAGGCGGGCACTCAGGATCGCCATCGCCGGCTCGGGATGCTCGAGATGCTCGAGCACGTCCAGGGCGACGATCAGGCCATAACGCTCACGCTGTGAAGGGTCGTCGATGAGGGCGCCCGTCGTGATGCGATCGAACCACGGGCCCGCCGGATCCAGCAGTGATGCGTCAGGCTCCAGCCCGCGCGGCCGATCCTTGCTATAGCGCTGGAGGATCGGAAAAAAAAGACCATCACCGCAGCCAAAGTCGAATGTCTCGCCGGCGTCAGTGGGACCGATCATGCGGTCGAGGAGCCGCGTCAGGTACTCCGCGCGCGCGCGCCACCACCAGTGTTCTCGATAGAGGCGTGCGTACTCAGCGCCGTATCGGGGATCCATCAGCGGGGTGGCGCCGGCCGGCCCGTACCGCCCACCGTCCGCTCGACGAGATAGATCGGCCGGCGCTTCACTTCTTCGTAGATGCGGCCGACATACTCGCCAATGATCCAGAGCGAGACGAGAATCATCCCACCGATGATCGTCACCAGGACGGTGAGTGCGGTAAACCCTTGCGGTGACTGGCCGAGGAACAGTCGAACAAACGTGGCATAGAGCGAAAACACCAGCGCGAAGATGAGCACGAATCCGCCAAGCACGCCGATGAACCGCAGCGGCGCCGTCGAGAACGCGAACGTGCCGTCGAGCGCCAGGCCAATGAGCGCGCTGACCGAATACTTGCTCTCACCGGCGACGCGGGCATGCCGCTCGATTTCCTCACCAGTCTGCCGGAACCCGACCCAGCTGCGCAGGCCCCGGAGGTAGCGCTGCCGCTCGGGAAGCGCGCGAACGGCGTCCACGGCGCGGCGTGATAGCAACGCGAAGTCTCCCGCGTCCACCGGGAGCGCCAGCTTCGAGAGCTTTGCGATCATCCGGTACGCGAGGTGATAACAGGTTCGCAGCCAGAAGGATTCCTTGCGCTGGGTGCGACGAACATAGACGACGTCGAAGCCCTCATCGAGCCGCTTCAGGAGGATCGGAAGCGCCTCGGGAGCGTCCTGCAGGTCGCCGTCCATCACCATCATCACATCGCCGCTCGCCTGGTCAAAGGCCGCTGACACGGCGGCCTGGTGACCAAAATTCCGGGACAGCACGATGACCCGCAGGCGCGAATCGCGGGTGGCGGCGTCTTCGAGGATCCGCAACGACCCGTCGCGGCTCCCATCGTCCACGATCAGGAATTCATGCGGACCTCCCGGCGTCTCGTCGAGCACCGCGAACACCCGCCGCAGCAGCTCGGGAAGGACCTCCTGCTCGTTGTGGATGGGAATGGCGATGGTCACGCGCCGGTGGATCACTTGGGTACTCCAACGAAGTAGACCATCTTCCAGAGCGGCACGAACGGGAGTCCGAACGCGTACGGCTGGAAATGCTCTTCGTGCATGAACTCGGAGAACAGCGTATGCCAGTGCTCGATCGGGCGGGCAAATCGGCCACGATCCAACCGGGCGAGCACCCGCCCCGCAGAGGCCTGCGGTGGCAGCACCAGGTCGAGTACGTGAACCTTGCCGCCGATCGCGGTGAGCCGAGCCATGCGACGCAAGAGGTTCCTCACGGCGCCATCGTCCAGATGGTGCATGAGTGAGTTCGCGAACACGCAGTCGAACTGCTGGTCGGGAAAGATCGTCGGGTCGGTCACATCACCGACCACCCAGCGGCCAGGATAGCGAGACAAGGCCGTGCGAATGTATTCGGGATTGATGTCGATCCCAACGTAGTCGCAGCCGGTGAACACGCGTGCATTGGTGCCAGGGCCGCACCCGATGTCGAGCACGCGACGTGTGTGCTCGAGATCCACGCGTGCGAGGAAGGGCTTGAGCTTGGCTGACGCGAACGGCGCCTGCCACGTCCGGTAGACCAACGGCAGTTCGAGCAGGCGGTCGGTGGCGCGCCGCAGCCCACTCACGTGATCGGGGTGACTCATCGCCAAAACACCAGGAATCCCGGGACCTCGCTGGCATTCGGGAAATCGGCCCGCAACGCGTCAACGGTCGCCTGATCCGGCACCCCGGAAAAGTCCGGCCGCATGTTCAGCACGACCAGCGTCGCCCCGGTGGCGCGCACCCGCTCAATCAACGGCACCGAACCGGCCGTGACATCGAGGAAATCGAACAGCGTCCGTGTTTGGTTCGGCACTCCGCTCAGAAAGTACAGTTCGGGAGCGTCGGGGCCCGCCCACAACGTCCGGCCGTTGGCGAGAGCCTGGACGGCAGGAATCAGCGCCTCATACCGTTGCGCGTCCGCCGCCCGCACGCGCAGACCGCCGCGCTCGAGTTTCAGCCGCATGGTTTCATCGGTTGAAACGAAGCGAGATCCAAACGACTCGACCGCTCCCGGCGTCACGCGCACCAGCCCAAAGACCAGCAAGAATCCGGCGACCACCAGTTGAAGAGGGGCTGGTGTCCGGCCTGCCGCGCGGACGACCGCGGTGAGAGCGAGCATGGCAAGGGGAATCGTGTAAAGGAGGTAGATTGGCGCGGCGAAAGGAAACTCTACCAGCAACGTCGAGCAGGCGATCGCGGCGATCGCAATCGCCGCGTCCGTCGATCGATCCTCTGCACTGGAGCCTCGCGTGATCACGAGCCACGCAGCGCCGGCCGCCGCGAGCACCGGAAAGCCCCATACCGCCAGGATCGCCGAGCCGTAGATACCAGGACTGCCGCCCGACGCGTAGATCACGAAGGCCGACAGCACTGCACTGACGATGGCCAGGATCGCTGTGCCACGGCCCCTCGCCCACCTCACCAGCAGCAGGCCAAGCACGATTGAAAACACCAGCGCGGTGGGCGGTGGGGGATGCATCATGGCCGAATCCATTCGCCGGAACGGCTTGATGAGCACGCCCTCGATCGTCTGCGGCAGCGCATCCATCCACAGCAGGAAGACGACGTGGACGGCCACGGGCAGCAATGCGCCGAGCGCGAACGGTCCAAGCGTCTTGAACAGCGCGACCATGCGTGCGGGTAACGCCACACCACCATGCCGCCACTCCCGCCAGATCAGCGCACCAATGATCAGGCCCAGGGGCAGCAGGAATCGGAAGACCTCAGGCACACCGGCGCGCGAGATCGGCACACTCAGCAGGAGCACCACCAGCAACAGAATCAGGGACACGACCGCGGCGCCGGATCGAGACCCGGTTGTCACGCCATTTTGCGGCGGGCGAAAACTCGTCGCAATCAGAGCGATGCCTCCGCCGAGAAGGTAGAAGACACCCGAGAGCTTGAAGAGGAACGAGATTCCTCCCGCCGCGCCCGCGAGAACCATCCAGTGCCATCGCCCGGTTTCGAGTCCTCGCAGGAGTGCGAGCGTACCGAACGTGGCGAAGAACAGGTTGAACCACGACGGCAAGGATGCCGGATAGTTGGGCACCGACCACACCAGGGCGGTGATCGCCACTAGTGCGGCACCGCCCGGCGGGACGAAGCGGCGTGCGATCGCATACACCGCGGCGACCCATGCCAGCGCGAAGAGGAACAAGGGAACGCGCAGTGTCGTGGACGCGTGGGGTCCGACCGCGAACGCGATGGCGTGCAGATAGGCAAGTGCGCCGGTGTAGATGTCGTCGAAGTCACGGTGTGGCACCTGACCGGCGAGCACACGCTCGGCCGCTTGCCCGAGGGCGCCTTCGTCGTGCGGGACCCATCCCTGGTTGAGATCGGATGCCAGCAGAATGCCCGCCAGCACGATCACGATGAGCGGAAGACGGCGCTCCACGCTACGGAGGACCGGCGATGCCTGTAGTGCCCTTGCAGTCGCTTCGTGCCAGCTTGGTGAGGTGTCGACGGTCTGCTCGCTGGTTGGCGTCTCGAGAGTCTGAACGTTGGGTTCTGTGTCGACGATCCGCCCGCTGGCTGACCGCAAGAACCAAACGGTGAAGCTACGT
>JALDXK010000046.1:0-17290 GCA_032155105.1 Acidobacteriota bacterium | reverse complement strand
GATTACTGCAAAGTAAGATTGAGTCATGAGCCGACGATTCACAACCGGCATCCTGGTGTTCGCGCTGGCCGCCGTGGCCGGCCCTGCCGCCGCGCAGTCGCGCCGCGAGATGCAGATGATGGCCGACATCCGCATGCTGCAGGAGCAGACGCAGGTGCTGCAGACGCAACTGCAAGCGGCGCTCGATCAGCTGTCCCTGACGCTCCGGACGATCAACACCAAGGTCGACGAGCAGGCGGCGGCGACGCGCAAGTCGTTTGCCGATCAGAAACTTGCCGTCGATCAGTTCGGCACCGACCTGCGCATCGTCCGCGAGCGCATCGACGAGAACACCGTGCGGATTACCGGCCTGTCGCAGGAAGTGGAAGCGTTACGACTCGCAATTCCGCAGTTTCCGACCACTGCCCCGCCGCCGATCGATCCGAGTGCGCTGCCGGCCGGCACCTCGCCAGACCCTGGCTCCACCGGCGCGCAAACCCCGCCGCCAGTTGCGCTTGCGCCCGGCATGACACCGCAGCGCCTGTTCAGCACCGCGCAGGCGGATTTCAGCGCCGGCCAGTGGGCGCTGTGCATCGAGGGCTTCAACATGTACCTGCGCAGCTTCCCGCGCAACGACAATGCCGACGACGCCCAGTGGTATGTCGGCGAGTGTTACCAGCACGATGGCAAGTTCACGGAGGCCATCGACGCGTATAATCGCGTGATCTCGAACTACCCCAAGGGCGACCGCGTACCGGACGCGTACTATAAGCGCGGCATGGCGTTCAGCCAGTTAGGGCAGATGGATCGCGCCGTGGAATCCCTGGAAACGCTGATGAAGACGTTTCCCGAACACGACATGGCGCGCCTCGCCAAGCAGCAGGTCGACCGGCTGAAGCGCGGCAAGGCCCAGGACTAGGTGCCGGGTGCCCCGTACCGGGGGACTCGGCTGACAACCACACCACGACAGCGACCGAAGAGCGATTACAGGCACGAAAGGTGACGTGACATGGGCAGTGTGAACAAGGTGATCCTGGTGGGCAACCTCGGCAAGGATGCCGAGGTGCGCGTGACACCGGGCGGTCAATCGGTGGCGAGCTTCAGCATCGCGACCACGGAAAATTGGACCTCGAAGGAAGGCGAAAAGAAGGAACAGACCGAGTGGCACCGCATTGTCCTGTGGGGCAAGGCGGCGGATTCGCTGCAGCCCTATCTCGTGAAGGGCAAGCAGATCTATCTCGAAGGCCGCCTGCAGACGCGGCAGTGGGAAAAGGAAGGCCAGAAGCACTACACGACCGAGGTCAAGGCCGACAAGATCGTGCTGCTCGGCGGCGGCGGCCGCGGCAGCGATCGCCAGGTGGAACGTGACGGAGGCAGCTACCAGGATCCGATGCGCGAAGCGGCTCCCGTCACCGACGACGATATTCCCTTCTAGGTTCCTTTGCGACCGTAACGATCCTCGAGACGGACGACATCGTCTGTCTCGGGGGTCGACACTTCAAAGACATCCGTATCTTCGATCGCGGTCATGCGATGCACCGTCGGGGGCGTGACGTGCACGGCGTCGCCGGGGCCCATCTCCTTCGCCACCAGCTTGCCGTCGACTTCCTGCTCGAACAGCATCTTGCCGGACCACACGAAGATCGTCTCGTCCTTGATGTTGTGGTACTGAAGGCTCAGGGCGTGACCTTTGTTGATGTGGATCTGCTTGCCGACGTAACGATCGGTCCGCGCCCACCACAGTTCGTAACCCCAGGGCTTTTCAACGCGCAACGGTTCACTCAAGACAGCGGGCTCCTTTGAAAGGCAGACGCGGCCAGCGCGTCGAACAGATATTGCTCGATCTCGGCGGCGGTCGGCAGGCGTAGCGCGTGGCTGGCGAGGCGGCGGGCTTCCGCGGCGCTCAAGTCCTGCACCACCTGTCGGACCATCGGAATGGCGGCCGGCGTCATGCTGAACTCGGTCAGGCCGAGGCCGACCAGCAGGCCGACCAGCGCCGGATCAGATGCCATCTCGCCGCACAGCGACACCGGGATGCGATGCCGCGCCGCGGCCCGCCGCACCATCCGAATCAGCCGCAACACCGCTGGGTGCAGCGGTTCGTAGAGGTCCGATACGCGGTCGTCGGTGCGATCCACGGCCAGGCAGTACTGGATCAGGTCGTTGGTGCCGATGGTGAAGAAGTCGACTTCGGGTGCGAGCAGATCTGCGACCAGCGCCGCCGACGGCACTTCGATCATCGCGCCCACCTTGATCGACTCCCGGTCGGTGCGGTCGGCGCCCGACCGCACCGAGTCCTGCGCGTCGGTCAACAGCGCGCGCGCCTGGCGGATCTCCTCCACCGCCGTGACGAACGGAAACATCACGCGCAGCGGTCCGTGCGCGGAGGCGCGGACGAGGGCGCGCAACTGCGTACGGAGCGCTTCGGGGTGGGCAAGGCCGAGGCGCAAGCCTCGCAGGCCTGGTCGGGTGCGGCGGCGTTCCGGCCGCAGTGGGCTGTGGCCGACCTGACGCTCGTCGAGATCGAAGGTGCGAATCGTGACCGGCCGCGGCGCCACCTGTGCGATCAGGCTCTTGTAGAGCGCGTATTGTTCGTCTTCGGTGACGCTGTCGAGCGCCCGGCCCGACAACATGAACTCGGATCGATACAGCCCGACGCCCTCGGCGCCGTGCTCGTTCAGGTGAGCGAGGTCTTCGAGCAGTTCGACGTTGGCTTCGAGACGCACCCGCAGGCCGTCGCGCGTCGACACCGGGCCAACGTCGCCCGCGTGCGCCCCGCGCCGTCGCGGCCGCGCCGCGCGGCGATGCGCGTCCTCGATCAGGTCCGCCGACGGCGCGGCGAGCAGCTCGCCGGTGGTGCCGTCGAGAATCACCGGCGTGCCGGCGGCGACGCGGACCGACGCGTCGTGGAGGCCGACAATGGCCGGCACCTTCAGCGACCGCGCGAGGATTGCCGTGTGATACGTGCGGCTGCCGGCGTCGGTGGCGAAGGCCTGCACCCGCGACCAGTCGAGTTGCGCGGCCACGGAGGCCGTGAGCTCGTCGGCAATCAGCACCGACGGCCCGTCGATCTGGCTGAGCAGCTCGCGCGGCCCGCGCGCCCCGAGGCGCAGGTTCATGCGCATGCGTCCGGCCACGTCGGCCACGTCGTTCTCGCGCTCCCGCAGGTACGGATCCTCCATCGACATGAACAACTGGTTGAGCTCTTCGTAGGCGCGATGCACCGCCCAGGCGGCATTGACCCGCTCGTCGCGGATGATTTCCTCGGCGCGGCCGACGAGCATCGGGTCGTCGAGCATCAGGATCTGCGCGTCGAACAGCGCCGCCAGCTCGCTGCCGCGGCCCTGCGCGAGGCGCGCGCGAATCTCCTGCAACTGGAGTTTCGAGGCGTCGCGCGCATTCTGCAGCGCCTGCACTTCCCGCTCGACGCGATCTGGCGGGATCGGGAAGCGCATCACTTCGGTGCGCTGCGACAGGATGACGGCGCGGCCCACGACCACGCCAGGCGAGACGCCGATACCGTTCAGGCGTTCCACAAGTCCTCTCCGAAGCCGCCTTCGATCAGGCGGCACAACGCGTCCACCGCGTCGGCTTCGTCGGCGCCGTCGGCGGTGATCACGACCGTGGTGCCGGCGCCGGCGGCGAGCAACAGGATTCCCATGATGCTCTTGCCGTCCATGGTCCGACCGTCACGCGTGACGCGGATTTGCGAGGTGTAGCGTGTGGCAGTGTGCACGAACTTCGCCGCCGCCCGCGCATGCAGGCCGAGCCGGTTCCGAATCACGCACTCGCGCGTCATCATTTCTTCTCGGGGAAAGCAGCTGCACCGGGTGCAACAGGTGCAGCGGGTGCGTCGCCGCTGAGCAGATCCGATGCCACCCAGATGGCGTTGCGTCCGTGCTCACGCAGCGAACGCGCGACTTCTGTTAATGACGCTCCGTCCTTCAGGCTGGCCGCCTTGATCAGCATCGGCAGGTTCACACCGGTGACGATTTCCACCTTGTCCTGTTCCAGGAACGTGATGCCGAGATTCGACGGCGTGCCGCCGAACATGTCGGTTGCGAGCAGCACGCCGGCGGGCTGCTTGATTCGCTCGTTGGCCGCGGCGATGGCGTCACGCGCATCCTCGACGTCCTCGTGCCAGCCAATCGACACCGCGGCGAAGTGCGGCAGATCGCCGACGATGGTCTCGGCCGCGTTGACGAGCTCGACGGCCAGCTGTCCGTGCGTGACGACGACGACGCCGATCATAGTTTCTTCACCAGGTCGCGATGCACCACCCTGGCCGACACACCTTTGAGGTCGTGCAGCTCCCGCTTGATGGCTTCCGCAATGTATACCGACCGGTGCCTGCCACCGGTGCAACCGATGGCCACCGTCAGGTAGCTCTTTCCTTCCAGCACATACAACGGTACCAGCCAGCGCAGCAGTGACGACAGCTTCTTGATCGCCGTCCGGGCGATCGGCTGCCGCCGAATATACGCCGCCACGGCCGGATCTTTACCGGTCTTTGGCCGCAACGCCGGCACCCAGTGCGGATTCTTCAGGAACCTGACGTCGAACACCAGGTCCGCCTCGGCCGGTGGGCCGTTCTGAAACCCGAAGCTGACGATGGTCAACACCAGCTTCGACGCCTGTTTGCGCCCGCTCACCAGCTCGCGCAGCTGCTGCCGTAGCTCGTGCACGTTGAGCTTCGACGTGTCGATGACCTTGTCGGCGAGGCCGCGGATCTGGCGCAGCGATATGCGCTCTTCCGACAGTCCTTCGGTCACCGGCCGATCGGGCGCGAGCGGGTGCGGGCGGCGCGTTTCGCTGAACCGCCGCACCAGCTCGGCGTGCCCGGCCTCGAGGAAAATCAGCCGCGAGGCCAGGTGCCTGTTGGTTTTCAGCTTGCGGTAGACGCGCGGGAAGTCGCTGACGAAGCTCGGCTCGCGGATGTCCATCACCACCGCGACGCGATTGTGCTCGCTCTGCCGCTCCGCCAGCTCGCCCATCACCGGCAGCAACGACACCGGCAGGTTGTCGACGCAGTAATAGCCGAGGTCTTCGAGGGCACGAATCGCCTGCGACTTTCCCGATCCCGACAGGCCCGTCAGCACGATGAACCGGGCCCACGAGGTGTCTTTCCGTTCAACTCGCCGCAGAAGGCCACGCGACTCGCTCACGGCAGGCCGAAGCTTGCTCACGCGGGCTCCTCATCCTCTTCCGCAGCGGAGTGCGTCGGTTGCGGCGCGGCGACACGGCGCGGCGCATCGGTGTCGCCGAGGCTGGCGTCGAGACGCGCCACCAGTTCGCGCGCGGCGTTGATGCCGCGCATGCGCAGCAGCTGGTTACGGGCCGCGACTTCGACCAGGATCGCGAGATTGCGCCCGGTGGCCACGGGCATCTTGATCAGCGGCACCTTCAGGCCGATCAAATCGTAGGTCGCGTCGTCCAGGCCGAGGCGATCGTACTCGCGACCCTGATCCCAACGCTCGAGATGCACGACCAGCTCGACCCGCTTCGAGGTGCGGGTCGAGGCCACGCCGAACAGGTCGCGGATGTTGATCAGCCCCAGGCCGCGCACTTCCATGTGATGACGCGTGATCTCGGGGCACGAGCCGATCACGATCGATTCGGAGCGCCGCCGCACCTCCACGGTGTCGTCGGCGACCAGGCGATGGCCGCGCACCACGAGATCCAGCGCGCATTCGCTCTTGCCGATGCCGCTCTCGCCGACGATCAGCACGCCGAGGCCGAGGATGTCGATCAGCACCCCGTGGATGATCTCGCGGTGGGCGAGACGGTCCTCGAGCATCGCGGTCAGCTTGCCGATCGCCGCGGCGGTGGGCACGGGTGTGCGCAGAATCGGCACGTTGGCGCGCTCGCCTTCCTGCGCAATCTCGGGCACCAGCTCGGCGCCGCCGGTTACGAGCAGGCACGGCAGGTCGGCTGTGAAGCACTTGGCGAGCGCCTGCCGGCGCGTCGGCGCATCGAGGCTCTCGAGGAACCGCACTTCGCTCTCGCCGAACAGCAGGATGCGTCCCGGCTGGAGATATTCGTGAAAGCCGGCGAGCGCGAGACCCGTCTTCTGGATGTAGGGGCTGGTGATGTGGCGGTCGAGGCCGTTGGCGCCCGCCAGCAGTTCGATCGACAGGCCTACCGACTCGGGTCGTGCATCGAGCAGCCCGCGAACGGTCACGGCCGGGATCATGAACCTAGAATAGAACCTTTCGCTGGTTCGACGTCGGAATCTTCAATTCCTCGCGGTACTTCGCGATGGTGCGGCGGGCCAGCATGAGGCCTTCCCGCTGCAGGATGCTGACGATCTTCGAGTCGCTGAGCGGCTTCTTCGGGTCCTCGCCCTCGATGATCTTCTTGATGCGGTTCTTGATCGTCACCGACGACACGGCGTCGCCGTACGAGCTGCTGATGCCGCTGTGGAAGAAGTACTTCATCTCGAACACGCCCTGCGGCGTGTGCATGTACTTGTTCGTCACGACGCGGCTGACGGTGGACTCGTGCATGCCGATGTCGTTGGCGACGTCGCGCAGCACCAGCGGCCGGAGGTGCTCGATGCCGTGGTCGAGGAAGTCGCGCTGGAACTGGCAGATGCTCGTCGCCACCTTGTGGATGGTCTTCTGCCGCTGCTCCACCGACTTGATCAGCCACAACGCGGAGCGGAATTTGTCCTTCACGTAAGCGCGGGTTTCGTCGTTGTTCTCGGCGGCGCCCTTGTCGAGCAGGCGGCGATAGGTTGGGCTGATGCGCAGCTGCGGCAGCCCGTCCTCGTTCAACACCGCGACGTACTGATCCTCGACCTTGATGATGTAGACGTCGGGAATGACGTACTGCGACGGCTGCGGATTGAAGCGGCTGCCTGGCTTGGGATCGAGGTGCTGAATGATTTCGACGTGGTGCTTCAGTTCTTCGATGGTGAGACCGAGCTTGCGCGCCAGCTCCGGCATCTGGTGGTTGTGCAGCAGCCGCAGGTGCTCGCTGACGATTTTCTCGGTCGGCGTGCCTTCGAGATGCAGATGCTTGATCTGCAGCATGAGGCATTCCTGGAGGTCGCGGGCGGCCACCCCGATGGGGTCGAAGGTCTGCAGGACGCGCAGCGCCTCTTCCACCTTCTCCACCGGCCACGGACCCATGGAGGCGATCTCGTCCACCGACGCAACCAGGTAGCCGTCGTCGTCAAGGTTGCCGACGATGGCCTCGCCGATCTCGCGGAGGAGATCGTCGGTGGCCTGCAACGACAGCTGCCACTCGAGGTGATCGGTGAGTGAGGAACTCGTCGAGAGCGTGTTCTCGATCGGCGGCAGCTCTTTCACTTCCTGAGGCGCGCGCGGGCGATAGCCGTCGTCCAGGTAATCACCGAAGAAATACTCGTAGTCGGCGTCGTCCCAGGTGTCCTTCGTGTTGTCTTTGGGCTTCTCGGCGTCCTTGACTTCGGGCGTTGGCTCCGCCGCTTGCAGCTCTTCCGTGGGCACTTCTTCGAGAAGTGGATTCTCCACGACTTCCTGATTTAACAGATCCGCCAATTCCAACGTCGACATCGGCAGCAGTTTTATCGCCTGCTGTAATGACGGCGTAAGGATCAGCTTCTGTGCAAGCTTCGTTTGAAGCTTCTGAGAGATTCCCATCGACCTTTACAATCTTAGTCCAGCCGGAAATCAGTGCCGAGGTAAATTCGCCGCACTTCCTCGTCGGCGGCCAGCGCTTCCGGCGTCCCGCTCCGGAAAATCGCCCCATCCGTGACGATGTATGCACGATCGGTAATCTTCAGGGTCTGAAGGACGTTGTGGTCGGTGATGAGGATGCCGATGCCCCGGTCCTTCAGGTGGAAGATGATCTTCTGGATTTCCGTGACGGCAATGGGATCGATGCCCGCAAACGGCTCGTCCAGGAGCATGAACCGGGGATTCATCACCAACGCCCGCGTGATCTCGGCGCGACGCCGCTCTCCTCCCGACAGCGTGTACGCGGGGGACGCGGCGACGGGCGTCAGGTGGAGTTCGGCGAGCAGGTCTCGCAATCGCGTGCGCCGCTCCGTCGGGCTGAGATCCAGGGTCTCGAGAATCGCGAGGATGTTTTGCTCCACCGTGAGGCCGCGAAAGATCGACGGCTCCTGTGGCAGGTAGCCAATGCCCTTGCGCGCGCGGACGTACATCGGATCGTCGGTGAGATCCACGCCGTCGAGCGAGACGCGCCCCGCGTCGGGCGCTGTCAACCCCACCGTCATGTAGAACGTCGTGGTCTTGCCCGCGCCGTTGGGCCCCAGCAGGCCGACCACTTCTCCGGCGTTGACCTCGAGGCTCACGCCTCGAACCACCGTGCGGCCGCTGTATGACTTGGTGAGCTCGTGTGTCTTGAGGGTCGAGGCCATTCTCTAGGCCCCGCCTCCACCACCCCACCACGCTGGAAAACGCGTGGCGGGGGCCCCGGGATGCGCGGGGCATCTCACTGCGGGGACGCCGTTGGGCACTTGCCGCCGCCCTTGGTCTGCGTGCGGACTTCGTTGTTGCCGTCGACTTGGACTCTATCGGACGCCTTCCAGAAGGTCAACGTCTTGCCCAGCGTCTCCTGGCAATCGGCATCGACCATCTTGACCGGCGCCCCGGTGACGACGTACTTGTCGTCGGTGGGCGAGTACGACAGGCGTGCGCCGGTGACGGTGCGCTTGTCGACGAGCGCCACGACCTGGCCGTCGGCCTCGAGGCCCTCGAGCGTGTTCTCGCCCTTCGCCAGCCGCAGATCGATCTTGGTGGCGCGCAGGTTGCCCTGGTCGCCGTCGAGTTGCGCCGTGGTCGTGTAGGTGGCGGTACGCGTCTGATCGGAATAGGTAAACGATCCGGCGCGGCCGATCATTGGCTTCGCCTTCACATCCGCCGGCGCATCCTTCTCGGCGATGGCCAGCGTCGTGACGACTTTGCCGCTGGCGGTCATGTCGCCCTTGGTTTCGTCGAGCGTCAACGCCTCACCCTGAATCGTGGTCTCGCCTTGCAACAGCGTGACCTTGCCCTTGTAGTCCGCCGTGCGCGACGCTTCGTTGTAGGCGAGCGACTCGGCCACGATCTGCACCGGCTCCTTCTCGCCGAGCAGCCCCGGCCGTTTCTGCGCCGCGGCATTGCCGGAGGGCTTCTTGGTAGGCAGCATCGTGCTGCTGACCCGGCCCGCCGCGGTCATCGTCCGCGGGTTCAACGTGACGTCGATGGTGTTGGCGTCGATGGTCAGCTCCTCGTTCTCGATGTGCGGCCGCGGTTCCTTGCCGCTGAGCCGCATCGATCCCTCGGCCACCTTGTACACCGCGTCGACGCTCGTCGCATGCATCGGGCCGTCCGTGAAATCCACCGCACCGGTAAAGTGGGCCTGGGCCAGAAGGCCGGTGGCCGACTCGAGGTCTGCCTCGAGCGTCTGCGCCGTGACCACGCGTGCGTTCTGGGTCTTGGAGGCCGCCTCGCGGTACTCGACCTTCTCGTCGAACTTCATGCTGCGCAGGCCCTGCGCATTGCCAACCGCGCTCAGCGAGGGCGCGCGGATCGTCCGCGTGCTCGTGTCTTTCGTCGCCGGCAGCGTGACTTCCACGGCGTTGCGCGCCGACAAGGCGCGGACGCTGCCGTCGGGATCGAGGCCGATGTCCATCAATTCGCCCTTGAGCCTCTGCCCGGTGCCGCCGCCGGTTGGAGCGAGATCGATCGCGGCGGCGCCGGCGAGCGTGGCGTGCTGCAGCGTGCGGCCGTCGGTGCCGTACTTGAGGTTGATGTCGGTAGCCGCCATCGATTGCAGCGCGCCCATCGTGCCGCCGCCGGTGACGCGCGCGTTGCCGCGCAATTCGATGAGGTCGGTCTCGTCGCGATCCGGATAGAGCCGCACCGTGGAATTGTCGGCGTCGATCAGCTGCCCGCCGCGATCCATGTGCACGACGTTCTGGAACAGCATGTAGCGGTCGCGCCGCGCATAGGTGAATGCGCCCGCCTGCACGTCCATGGGACCTTCCTGTCCCTCGGGCGCGAATTGGACGTCGGCGTTGGCCAGGATCGACAGGACGTCGCGCTGCTCGTCGAAGTGGAAGCCTTCGCCGGTGCCAGCCATGCGCCCTCGCGAGAACTTCACCGGCCCGGGCGCCCGGACGATCTTGTCGGCGTCGGTGTAGGTGGCCTCGCGGCTGTACGCGACCAGGCCGTCGCTGGTCTCGAGCTTGACGTCGCCCTTGATCTCGAACGAGCTCTCGTCCTTGCCGACTTGCGCCTCCTTGCCGGTGATCGTGTAGCTGCGGCCACCGCGGTTGCTCGCAAGCACCTTCACGTCGAACAGCTTCGTCTGGCCGTCCTCGAAGGTGGCCTGCCGGCCGAACTCGATCTTGAGGTCCTGTTCCCCGCCTTTGAGCTGGATGGCATCGCCGCCACGGGTCTCGATCTTGGTGCCGGGGTCGAGCTTCTCAATCGGAGCCGGCGGCGCCACCGCGTCGCGGGGCCGCAGGGTGTAGGCGACGACGGCGATGACGGCAATGGCGACGACGGCCACGAAGGCACGGGCGCGCTTTTGCCAAGGAGTCACCCGTAGATTGTACCCGCCCTCGCATCTGCCCGCGCCGCGCTAGCGCTTACCCGCAATCGGGTATCTCGCTCCGCGGCGTCTCCTCTCGCCGGTCAAACGTCGCTCGGCGCACCAAGCACTCCGCGAACTCGCGCACTGCCCCCCCTCAAACAACGCCAGTCTTGGCCTCCGCTCCGTTTGTCGGTCAAGTGATCCGCGTCGGCTCGGTCGAATGCTCGCTGCGCGAGACACCCGCTCGCACTGACGCGCGTTTGGCGGCCCAACGGAATCAGGTGGCCCTCACCTACATCTGCGTTCGGACTTCCCACCGCCACACGCGCCCATCATGGGGATCGGTCGTTTCCTCGACGAACTTCATGCCAACTTTCTGCAGGATCTTCGTCGAGGCGTTCGATTCAGGAAGTGTGTGCGCGATGATGCGGCGGACGGCGGTGGCGCCGCGAGCCAGTTCGATCAGTGTGCGCGCCATCTGTGTGGCGTAGCCGCGCCCTTCAAATCCGGGATACGTGAAGTACGCGATCTCGACCACCCCGTCGTCCGTGGGAGCCGACTTGAATGCGCACGAGCCAACTACCTCTCGGCTCGCCTCATCGATCACGAAGTAGCCGCCCCATCGCAGTTCGTTGATGCTTACGGGATCGGGAATCAGCGTCCGGCCGATCACCCCGTGGACGAGTTCGGCCACCTTCGGCCAGTTGTCGTCTACGAGTGCGCCCATGAACTCGGGATCGCGGGCGAATCCGTTCTCGATGGCGTCATCGAGCTGAATCAGCTGGATAGATCTCATGTGTCCTGACGGGCGAAGTGTAGTGCAGGTGCAGCGCGACGACCGACGCTATTGATAACGCACGTCAGTGCCCGCCCGGCGGTTGATGCGGACGTAGAGCTTCGCGAACGTCGTGATCGGCATGGCACGAAGCGCCAGTTCGCGCAGGTGACATGCCACCGGGTTGGTCATGGCCATTAGTCGAGCGGTTCGGCGGCCCTGTCCCACCAGCGCGCGCGTGTTTGGCATCCGCTCGTGCTCGTAGCTTCTCAGCGCTGGATCGATACTGGCCTCCCCGGACAGATGCTCGGCCAGCCGCACCGCGTCGACCAGCGCCTGTGCCGCGCCCTGACCGGTGTGGGGCAGCAACGGGTGCGCCGCGTCGCCCAACAGCGTGACGGGGCCGGTCCCCCACTGCGACAACGCATCACGATCGACCAGTTCGTCGACGCGCAGGTCGTCGGTGGCGGAGGTGATGGCGCGGAAGGTGGCGTCGAACTGCGGCGACATCGCGGCCAGGATCCCAGCCGGCTCTCGTACCATTGGCGGCAGGAGCTTGTTGGACAGCGACAGGACCCAGTACATGCCCGTGTCGCTGGCGCGGACGAAGAACGACTCGATCCCGCGGCCCATGTAGAAGATCGCGTCGTTGGTGCCGAGGTGATGGAGAGCGCCGTGCACGCCTCCTCGGAGCGCGACGACGCCTGAAGGCCGTGGCGGGCCTTCGTCAGGGTGAAGCGCGCGCCGCACGATTGAGCCGAAGCCGTCCGCGCCGATCAGCACATCGCCGTCGGCCGTGTGCCCGTTCGCCAGCCGCAACGTGACGCGATCGCCCGCGATCTCGAAGCCTGTGACCCTGGCGCCAACGGTGAGCGTCTCGACGCCAACCGCGTCGACGAGCGCGCCATGCAGCGCAGACCGCAGCGCGACCACGGTTGTGCCGCCGAGCGCATTGGCAGGGAGCTCGGCCCGTTTGAAGACACGACCGTCGGGCCTGCGCATCTCGCCCTTTCGTGCCTGAAAGCTGCGCGAGATGACCGTGTCGGCGATGCCAAGCTCGCGAAGCGCCGCGATCGCATTCGGCGCCAGGGCGAGGCCGAATCCGAGCTCGCGCGCAGACTCAGCCTGCTCGAAGACGCGAACGTTCCAGCCCTTGTTACGGAGGGCAATGGCCGCGGAAAGCCCACCGATGCCGGCGCCAACGATGAGCGCGGTGCGGCCGATCCGAGCGCCGTTGGTCATTGCCGCGGCTTAGTCAGCGCGGCACTGGCTTTGGCCTCGGCATCGACGTTGCGCTCCCAGGCTTGCACGAGAGGCCACAGCTTTTGCGCCACATCCTGGCGCGTTCTCGCGAGATCCTGCCGCTCGCCCGGATCGGTGCGGAGGTTGTAGATGAAGACGTGACCGCCGTCGCGCACGAGCTTCCAGTCGCCGCTACGAACCGCCTTCTGGTTGTGGCCGCCAACGCCGGTTCGCCAGAACAGCGTCCGTTCGACGGCCGGGGCACGCCCTTCCCACAACGGAAACAGATTGTGGCCATCGAGCCTGGCGTCGGAAGGCACCGCGGTATTGGTCGCGGCGAGAATGGACGCCGTCAGATCCATGGTGATGCCCACCTGATCGGATACCTTGCCGGCTGGAATCCGTCCGGGCCAGCGCACCAACGTCGGGACGCGAATGCCGCCTTCCCAGACGGTCCACTTCCGATTGAACAGCGGCCCGTTGTTCGAGAGCCATTCGCCGCCGTTGTCGTTGGTGAAGATCACGATGGTATTACCGGCGAGCCCAAGACGGTCGAGCGTGCGGAGCACCTCGCCAACGCCGAGATCCACGCGCTCGACCATCGCGGCGTAATCGGCACGCGTGCCGGTGGCCGGATCGGACGGCAACAGGTGCGACGCATTGCGCGTTGCCACCGACGGCCGATCGGGCGGCTGGTACGGCCAGTGCGGCGCGTTGTAGGCGATGTCGATGAAGAACGGCCGCCCGGCCTGCCGCTCGATGAACTTCACCGCCCGCTCGGTCACCAGGTCGGTGGTGTAACCGCTCACGGTGACGGGCGTGTCGTTCTCAAACAGATCCGGCTGGCCGTTTGCGTCGGTGTGTTGGTAGAAGTCGTGATACCCGCTCTTCAACCCGAAGAAGTAGTCGAAGCCGTGCGCGCGCGGGCTGAATTCCGGCTTGTAGCCCAGGTGCCACTTGCCCACCAGTGCGGTCGCATAGCCGTTGTTCTTGAGCAGTTGCGGCAGCGTGCGGCCGGTGGCCGGCAGGCCGCGTTCGCCGGCCGGCGTGGCCGCATGTCCCAACGCAACTTCCATCGCATAGCGCTGCTGATAGCGGCCCGAGATCAACGCTGCCCGAGTGGGCGTGCACAGCACACCGTTGGCGTAGAAGTCCGTCAGCCTGATGCCGTCGCGCGCCAGGCTGTCGATGTTCGGGGTCTTGATGTCGGTGGCGCCGTAGCTCGAGAGATCGGCCCAGCCCATGTCGTCGGTGATGACCAGCACCACGTTAGGTCTTGCGGCGGTCGCCGGTTGCGAGCGCACTGCCGATGGCACCATCGTCGCGAGCGCGATGAGGAAGACGCCGATCTTCATGGCGTGCATTCTCACACATTGTTCTCCGAGTGTCAGCGTGCGACGGACGACGTCAGCGAAAATCTTCGAGTCGGAGCTCAACGTACTTGCTACCCTGATACTCGTTTTCTTCGATCGTGTAGGCGATCTCGACGCCTTCCTTCAGCGCGATCAGCCGCTCGTTGTGCTCGGCGGCGTTCCATTGAATCGCGCGCAGCACGCGGCCGTTCTGTTTCACGCTCATCTTGAGGTGACGTTCCTTCAACAGGCGCGGCCCATCGACGATCGACACCGGCCCGGTATGAAACCGTGGCCGCGGATTGCCAGGGCCGAACGGCGCCAGCGCGGAGAACTCCGCCATCACGCGCTCGTTGATGTCGCTGAAGGTCAGCGGCCCGTCGAGCCACAGGCTCGGACGCAGATCGTCCGGGCTCAGCACCGTGTCGGCATGCGCGTTCACCGCCAGGCGGAACTCCTTGATGCGCGCGCTGTCGAGCTGCAGGCCCGCTGCCATCTTGTGGCCGCCGAACCGCTGCATCAGCGGCGCGCACGTTTCGAGGCACGCCAGCATGTCGAAACCGGGAATGCTGCGGCACGACCCGTGCGCGATCCCGTTTTCGATCGACAGCACAATCGCGGGCCGGTAGAACGCGTCGACGAGCTTGGACGCGACAATGCCAATCACGCCGCGGTGCCAGCCCTCGCCCCCGACCACGAGCACGCTGCGGGCGCCGACCGCTGGATCGGTCTCGACGATCTTCTTCGCCTTCGCGAGGATGTCCTGGTCTTCCTGCCGCCGACGGGTATTCTCCGATTCAAGCTGTTCGGCGAGCGCTTTCGCCTCGTCAGCCATCGCCTCATCGGCGGCCAGCAACAACCGGGTCGCGATGTCGGGCGTGCTCATGCGGCCCGCGGCGTTGATACGCGGCGCCACCATGAACCCGATGTGGTAACTGTCGATGGTCTTGCCGTTGAGGCCGGCAGCTTCGAGCAACGCGCGCAAGCCAACCTTGTGCGGGCCCTTGGTGAGCATCTGCAGCCCGAGCTTGGCGATGATGCGGTTCTCGCCAACGAGCGGCACCACGTCGGCGAGCGTACCGATCGAGGCGATCTTCACGAACGCCGGCAGCCACGCCGTCTTCCCGGCTCGATGACAGAGCGCCTGCACCAGCTTCAGCGCGACGCCGACGCCGGCAAGATTCTTGTCGGGATAACTGCAATCGTGGCGCTTGGGATTCACCACCGCGCACGCGTCGGGCAGTTCGGCGTCCGGTTCGTGATGGTCGGTGATGATCAGGTCGACGCCCAGCTCACGGGCGCGCCGCGCCGCTTCGGCGCCGCGGATGCCGCAATCCACCGACACGATCAGCTGGATGCCCTGTGCGTGCAGGCGATCGATGGTGCCCGGCTGCAGGCCGTAGCCGTCGGTCAGGCGTTCCGGGATGAAGTGCGTCACGTCCGCGCCGAGCAGCTCGAGCGCGCGGCGCAGGATCACGGTGGAGGTAATGCCGTCGACGTCGTAGTCGCCGTGAATCGAGATGCGCTCGCGGTTCGCGATGGCGGTGGCCAGGCGGTCTGCAGCGCATTCGAGGCCGGCGAGCCTGAATGGGTCGTAGAGCTGGTCGAGGGTTGGATACAGGAAGCGTGAGGCGGCATCCGGATCCGTGAGGCCGCGCATCGCGAGCAGGCGCGCCGTCACTGAAGACACCTTCAGCTCGTTCGCTAAGATCGACGCGGCGGCTTCGTCATGCGGGCGCGTATGCCAGATCGGAGGTACAGCCATCGGTGATGGGCGGAACTAAAGTCCCGCCCCTACGTTAAGACTCGATGATCCCAACGGATCCCATCTTTCGGAATTTCTGGTAGCGCGCGTCGAGCCGGGCCTCGGTGCCCATCGCGCCGATCTCGTTGAGCGCGCGATCGAGCGCGATGTCGACCAGGGCCGCCGCCTGGGCAGGGTTGGTATGCGCGCCGCCGACGGGCTCGTTGACGATCTCGTCGATGATGCCGAGCTTCAGCAGATCGGGCGCGGTAATCTTCAGCGCTTCCGAGGCTTCCACCTTCTTGGCTGGGTCGCGCCACAGGATGGCCGCGCACCCCTCCGGCGGAATCACGCTGTAGATGGCGAACTCGTGCATCAGGATGCGATCGCCCACGGCAATGCCGAGCGCGCCGCCGCTGCCGCCCTCGCCGTGCACCAGCACGATCACCGGCACTTCGAGCATCGCCATCTCGCGCAGGTTGACGGCGATCGCCTCGGCCACGCCGCGCTCCTCGGACTCGATGCCCGGGTACGCGGCCGGGGTGTCCACGAAGCACACGATCGGCCGCCCGAACTTCTGCGCCATCTCCATCGTCCGCAACGCCTTGCGATAGCCGTCGGGACGCGCGTAACCGAAGTTGCGGTAGATCTTCTGCTTGGTGTCGCTGCCCTTCTGGTGGCCGACGATGAGCACCGGCTTGCCCTTGTAGAACGCGGTGCCGGTGACGATGGCGTGGTCGTCGGCGAAACGGCGGTCGCCGTGCAGCTCCACGAAATCGGTGAACAGCCGCTCGACGTAGTCGAGCGTGGTCGGTCGCGATGGATGGCGGGCCACCTGGACGCGCTGCCACGGCGTGAGCCTGCGATACAGATCCCCGCGCATCGCGTTGACGCGGGCCTCGAGGCGCGCGATCTCGCGGTCGCGCTCCTCGCTCGGATCGAGCATGGCGAGGGCTTCGATCTCTTTGAGGAGTTCGCCGATCGGTTCTTCGAACTCTAGAAGTTCGGGCATGGTCAGCCAGGCGGGACTAAAGTCCCGCCTCTACGTACCTCGTAGTGGTGGTCGTGCTCATGAGTGGATGGTCACCGAACCGGGACCGCACAGTTGTTCGACGTCGGCGACGAACTGTTCCGAGGTGCGGACGCGAATGGACTGCGTGACCTCGGCGCGCACGATCACGTGGCGCGCGCCGCCGTTCATCTCGACTTCCACGGCCACCGGGCGATCACCGCGGTGCCGCGTCATGACTTCCCACAGGGCCTCAATCGTCTCACGCGGGCAGGTGCCCTTCAACCGGATCCTGACGCCGCGCGACAGCCGCTCGCGCAGCGCCGAGAGCGGCAGGATGTCGGCGCACTGGAAGCGGGAATTCTCTTCGTCGCGCTCGAAGCGGCCGCGCACCAGCAGCAGCGCGCCGTTCTCGATCAGGGTGCGGTGGCGGCCGAACATCTCCGGGAACACCACCACTTCCACCGCGCCCTGGTGATCCTCGAGCGTGAACACGCACATCGGATCGCCCTTCTTGGTCTTCAAGCCGCGGAACCCTGAGACGATGCCGCCGACATACACGTCCTCGATCACCAGTCGGCCAGGCGAGCCGTCCGTGCTCTGCGGAATCTCCGTCATCGTCAGGTCGCCGACCGTCTTCGCGCCGAAGGCGCGGAGGT
>JALDXK010000045.1:0-17419 GCA_032155105.1 Acidobacteriota bacterium | reverse complement strand
CGGCCGCTCCCGCTCCCCGATCGCGCGATCGAGCGCGTCCGCGTGGAGACCGACCTCGGCGTCATCGTCGTCGAGGTCGACCAGGCGAAGGCGCCGATCACGGCCGCGAACTTCCTCCGCTACGTCGATGCGGGCCACTACGACGGCGGCAACTGGCACCGCACGGTGAAGCTCGACAACCAGCCGGAGAGCCCGGTGAAGATCGAGGTCATCCAGGCGGCGGTGAATCCGGCGCGCGCGAAGGAGGGCTTCCCGGCAATTGCGCTCGAACGCACCAACAGGTCCGGGCTGCTGCACAAGGACGGCACCATCTCGATGGCGCGCGGGGCGCCTGATAGCGCCACGTCGGGATGGTTCATCTGCATCAACGACCAACCGTCGCTGGATTTCGGCGGGGCGCGCAATCCCGATGGCCAGGGCTTCGCCGCGTTTGGCCGGGTCGTGTCGGGCATGGACGTAGTACGCAAGATCCAGGCGGCGCCCTCGTCTTCGGCCCGCACCACCAACGCCGAGGCGCAGCGGCTGACACCGCCGATCACCATCACCAAGGTGGCACGCATCAAGTAGGCGGGCGGATCAGTGTCCTGGCGCTTGCCGCGACTGTAAGAGCGCCACAAGGTCAGGGCGCGCGAAGAATTCGGCCCAGCCAATCGCGTCGCTATCGTGCTTGCTGTCCTTGATGCGCGGGTCGGCGCCGAATTCCATGAGCGCTTGCACCGTGTCGGGGTGATTACCGAACACCGCCAGGTGCAGCGCCGTCAAGTTGGAATCCCAGTGCGCCCATCGCGCATTGGGATCGGCTCCGCGAGCGAGCAGCCACCTGACGGCAACCGTGTCGCCGCGTTTGGCCATCAGCGGCAACACGCCATCTTTTTCCACGGCGCCGGGATCGGACGACACAATCGCAGACGCGGAAGGATGGTCGCCGAGCACGAGTGCCGACAACAAATCGACCTCGCCGCGATCCCGCAGCGCTTCGTGTAAGGCGCGGTCGGCGCCCGCGGCCGTTGCGTACGCCGGTGCCGTGTATCCACTGCCGTCTCTGCCCATCGGATCGGCGCCGAGCTCGATGAGCAATGCCACCATCCCGAAACGGTTCATGTGCACCGCGAAGTGCAGCGGCAACCTGAAGTCCTCGTACTGGCTCATCTTCTTGGCGAGCGCGCCTGGATCCTCGCTGACGATCCGGCGCACCTCGTCGGAGAGATTCATGCCGATGGCCGAGAAGATGTGATGGCGCGCGCCACGCTCGACGAGCAGCGCGACGATGGCGTGATGCTGGTCGGTGTTGGTGCCGTCCCAGCACGATGCCCATCCAATTGCGCCGAGCTCGTGCTCGTCTCCATGGCCGATGGGATCGACACCGGCATCGAGCAGCCGGCGAACGACCTCCACATGACCGGCCGCCGCCGCCCAGTGCAACGCGGTGGTGTGATCGCCGTTCTCCAGCGTATTGACGTCGAAGCCGCGCCCGATCAGCAGGCTGACGACGTCGAGGTGTCCGCGCTGCGCGGCGTGATGCAGCAGCGTCCAGGCGTACGGCTGATCACGGACGTAGAGCGTGGCCGGATCGCGATCCAGCGTCTCGGCGATCGTCGCCGTGTCGTTGTTCCGCGCCGCCTCGAACAGCTGTTGATCCACCGCTCGCAACTCTTAACTGTCGACTCCCGACTGCGGACTCACTTGTTAGGCAAGTACATCGACATGACCTGCACCGGCGCCTTGATGTCGACGAACTGGTGAGGCACGCCCGACGGCACCATGATGAAGTCGCCCTTGTTGAATTCGAGGCGGGTGCCGCCGGTGATGCTCGTGCCCTGGATGTTGGTGCCGCTTTGCTTTCCGTCGGGGATCGTGCCGCCGGTGATCATGGTTGCCGACCCGTCGATCACATAGAACAGCTCCGCGCGATCCTGGTGCAGCGAGGCCCCTTGCGCCCGCGGCTGGCGCTGCTCAACGGCCACGTTATAGGGATCGAGCGTGAATACACGCACCGACCCTGCCGGCCGATCGGCGGGAAGCTTCGCCAGCGCCGCCTGGAGGTCGGCCGCTTTGAAATGCGTGGCCTTCGTTCGATCGGTCGGCGCCGGGGTAGGTGCCTGCGCCGACGCCGACCCGGCACACGCAATCACGCTCAAGGCAATGGCAAGCAGCTTCATGGTGGGTGCACTCTCACTTCTGCGCCGCGAGCTTCCGCCGCTCGTCCAGGAGATACGCGCGCAAGTCAGCAATCGCTACCTTGTCCAACTCGCCGAACCGCGGCATGCCGCGCTCGGCCAGCGAGCCGTCGAGAATCTTCTCGAGACCGGTGTAGGTGCCGGGCGTCGAGCGGCGCAGGTCGGGCAGAATCGTGGCGCCGCCATGGCAGCGCACGCAGTAGGTGTTGAAAATCTTTTCGCCGGCGGTAATCTGCTGCGGCGTCCCGTTGTGCGCGATGGCCGTGACGGTGCGCGGACGCGGCCGGTTCGGCAACGACGCAGAGCCCCCGATCGTGTAGGTCAGAAGCCGTCCGTAGCTGCGCGCCTTCTTCGAGAACGCGCCGCCCCAGCCCGCCATCACCGACACGTACTGCTTGCCGTCGATCATGTAGGTGACGGGAGGCGCGACGATGCCGGTCGTGGCCCACGACGACCAGAGACGGGTGCCGTCGGCGGCGCGATAGGCAATGAAGTCGCCCGCCGCCGTGCCCTGGAACACCAGGTTGCCGGCAGTGGCCAGCGTGCCGCCGTTCCAGTAGTTGCCGTATTCGGCGGTCCATCGCGGCTTGCGCGCAACCGGATCCCACGCCAGCAGGCGGCCCTTGTAAGGAATGTCGTACTTGTCGAGGTTGCGGCCGGTCGGCGCGAGACCGAGATTGTACTGGTTCGGCGTGAACACAAAATCCTTCGGCTGCTCGTAGTAGCGGCCGTTGTCCATCGCCGGAATGTACACAAGCCCGGTGCGCGGACTGAACGACATCGCCTGCCAGTTGTGTCCGCCGAGCGGCCCGGGGCGAATGTAGGTGCCCTTGTCCTTGTACGCCGCGCCCGCCGCTTCAACGGGACGCCCGGTTTTCAGATCGACGTGCGTGGCCCAGTTCACGTCCACGTACGGATCCGCGGCGAGCAGCTCGCCCGTGCCGCGATCGATGACGTAGAAGAACCCGTTCTTCGGCGCCTGCATGATCACCTTGCGCGGCTGGCCGTTCCAGTTGAGATCCGCGAGCATCATCGGTTGCACCGACGTGTAGTCCCACGTATCGGCGGGCGTGGTCTGGTAGTGCCACACCAGTTCGCCGTTGTCGGGATTGATCGCCAGGATCGAGCAGAGATAGAGGTTGTCGCCGCCGCCGGGGCTCCGCAGGTCGCGGTTCCACGGCGAGCCGTTGCCGGTGCCGACATAGAGCAGGTTCAGGTCGGGGTCGTAGACGATCGAGTCCCACACCGTGCCACCGCCGCCGTACTTCCACCACGCGTCGCCCTTCCACGTCGGCAGCGCCTTGTCGAGCGCCTTGTTTTCCTGCGGCTTCGACGGATCGCCGGGCACGGTGTAGAAGCGCCACGCGAGCTTGCCGGTTTCGGCATCGTAGGCCGATACGTAGCCGCGCACACCGTACTCCGCGCCGCCGTTGCCGATGATCACCTTGCCCCTGGCGATGCGCGGTGCGCCGGTGATGGTGAACGGCTGCGTCTGGTCGACGGTGGTCGCCTGCCACGCCACCTTGCCGCTGTTCGCGTCGAGCGCCACCAGCCGGCCATCGAGCACGCCGACGTAGACCTTTCCCTTGTAGAAGGCCGCGCCGCGGTTCACCACGTCGCAGCACGCGAGGCTGTCGTACTTGCGATGCACTTCGGGGTCGTACTTCCAGAGCTGCTTGCCGGTGCGCGCGTCGATCGCGTAGGTCACGCTCCACGACGCGGTCGTATACATGATGCCGTCGACCACCAGTGGCGTCGCCTCGAGGCCGCGCTCCGTCGCCGTCTCGAACTGCCACGCGAGGCCGAGCTTGTCGACGTTGGTATCGTTGATCTCGGTGAGCGGGCTGAAGCGTTGCTCGTAGTAGTCGCGCCCGTACGAGAGCCAGTCCCCCTGCCGCGCCTCCACCTTCGCCAGCGCCGCATCGTCGACCACCCGCGGCGCGGGCTGCTGGGCGGAACCAATGGCAAGGAACGTGACGGCGAGACCGAGGATGGATGCGGCAAGGTGGCGGGTCATGACTCGGGATTCTATGGCAACTTTTCACAATGCGGACTCGTCTCAGGAACGAATGGTGAAGGCGGGCTGCGTGGCGGTGGTGGCCGTGGTGTGCGCCATTTCCGGCGTCGGCGCCCAGCGGCCTGCCGCCGACCTCACCACGCTCCTCGACACCTATTACCTGGGGCACCACGACGAGGCCGTGGCGAAAGCGGCCGCCTTCCCCGACCTCGGCCCTCTCCGCCTGCAATTCGTGCAGGGCACACCCGCCTGGATCAACGCGGACCCGACCAATACAGAGAAACGCCGGGTAGCGGTCGCCGGCTTCGTGGTGGAACTCACCGCGGCGCGGCTCGAGGCCGACTGGGGCCGGCTGTCGGATCTGATCGAGTGGACCTGCACGCAGGTTCTGCGCGCGAGTGGACCTCCGACGTCATTCGAACGCTCGTGGCACATGGCCACCACCGCACTGGCCGGTCGTGCCCGCGTCCGGCAGTGGCTGTTGGGCCCGTTTGCGCGGTTACCGCACCAGAAGCCGCGCCAGCCGATGCCCGACGATCCGCCGAGCCCGAAACACCTGACGCATGCACTCGATCGATTTCCCGATGACCCGCACTTCCAGCTCGCGCGCGTGATCGCGTGGACGTGGGGTCGCGACGATGAGCCAGTGCGCAATGGGCGTCAATCGTGGCTGGACAATCCCAACCTGCGTGGGTCATCGCGTCCCGCACAACTGGAAGCGATCACGGCGTTCGAGCCGCTGATCGCGATGCCGGCCGTCGCGGCCGAAGCGCACCTTCGCACGGGCCTGGTGCATGTCACCGTCGGCGATCACGTGGCGGCGCTGTCGGCCTTCGAGGCAGCGAGGCCGCACGCCGGCACGACGGAGTTGAAGTACCTCTCACACTTTCTCGCCGCACGCTCGCTCGAGAGACTGCAACGCCCGGACGAGGCGATCGCAGAGTACCGGCGGGCGCTCGAGATCGTCCCGCTTGCCGAATCGGCGACGGTGGCGCTGGCCAGCCTGCAATTCCAGCGGGGCGAGGCCGATACGGCGATCCCGCTGGTGAACGACGCGTTCGCGAAGACCACCACCCAGACCGATCCCGGCCGGCTCACCGGATACGGCTTCTACCTGCACTGGCCGCAGATCAAGGCGGCGATGCGAGCGGAGCTGAAGAAGTGAAGCGAGTGCAACGCGTGCAGCGGGTGCGACTGGTGCTGGCCGTCGCGCTGATTCTGCTATCGAGCAAGGTGCCCGCCGAACAGGCCGTCTTCCGCGCCCGCACGGACATCGTCGCGATCAGCGCGTCGGTGAAGCGCGGCAACGCGCCGGTGGCGAACCTCACGGCCGCGGATTTCCGGCTCACCGACAACGGCGTGCCGCAGGCGATCGAGGCGGTCACCATCGAATCGGTGCCGCTCGACGTCACGCTGTTCATGGACACCAGCGGCAGCACCGCCGGCGCGCTCGATCGGATGAAGAAGAACGTGATCTCGATCGCCGGCATGCTGCGACCCGACGACCAGTTCCGGCTGCTGACGATCGGCCTCTCGGTGGAGACGCCGGTGCCATGGCAGCCCGCCGGCAGCCGACTCACGCTCGACATGACAGCGGTGCCGGGCATCTCGGTGGTGTACGACGCGCTGTTCGTGGCGCTGGCGCACGTGCCCGCCGCGGGTCGCCGCCACCTGATCGTGGCGATGACCGACGGCGAGGATTGCGGCAGCCTCCTCGACGGCGCGCGCGTGCTCGACGCCAGCCGCCGCTCCGAGGCGGTGCTGCACTGGATCTACGTCAGCGGCGGCGGCGACTTCGATGCCAACAGCGTGGGCGCGTGGTGCACGCCGGGCGACGCGGGCGAGGTGGACTACGTCGCACAAAGCGCCGCGCGCACCGGCGGCGATGCGCACCGCTCGCGTTTCGGCGATCCGGCGGTCCGCACCTTCGCGCAGATCCTCGACGAGTTCCGCCGCAGTTACGTGCTGCGCTACTCGCCGCAGGGCGTGCCGGCGGCCGGGTGGCACACCGTGGCGGTGCAGGTCCCCGCCCGGCCGGCACTCACCATCAAGGCGCGCTCCGGCTACTACGGCGCACGTTGAATCCGTCGTCGCGCCGCGCGCCGACTAACGAGTGTAAACTGCGGCGTATGAAGCGCCTCACCCCCCACACCGTGCTCGTCGGCTTGATGCTTGGCGCGTGGGCGTTCGCCCAGGCGCCGCAGCCGCGCAACCTCGACGACCTCGACAAGCGGTCGCGCGCGGCAGAGGCGGCGGGACTGAAGGAGCCCTTCAAGGGCATCACCGCGAACGGCCAGGTGGAGACTGGGCTATTTGCCATCAAATCCACCGGCGTCTCGACTGGACCGGTGCGCAAGGCTGCCGAGGCCTTTCTCGTTGCGCTGACCCCGGAGCAGCGCACGAAGACGATGTTCTCGCACGATTCCGACGAATGGCGCAGCTGGATGAACCAGCATTTCTACCAGCGCCGGGGTGTCAGCTTCCTCGAGATGTCGGAGGCGCAGCGTGAGAGCGCATTCGCATTGCTGCGCGCCGCGCTCAGCGCCAAGGGACTCAACCTGACGCGCGACATCATGCGCCTCAACCACACGCTCGGTGAGTTGAACAACAACAACTTCGACGAGTACGGCGAATGGCGGTATCACCTGACGGTGATGGGGACGCCCTCACCCATTGAGCCGTGGGGATGGCAGTTCGACGGTCATCACGCGATCATCAATTACTTCGTGCTCGGCGACCAGGTGGTGATGACGCCGTTTTTCGCTGGCTCGGAGCCGGCCGTGGCCAAGGCAGGCAAGTTCCTGGGCACGTCGATTCTCGGGGCCGAGCAGGCCCAGGGCCTCAAGATGATCAACGCGCTCACCGACGCCCAACGGGCCAAGGCGGTGTTGAATGCCTCCAAGACCGGCAATAACAACCTCACCGAGGCCTGGAAGGACAACGTCGTCCTCGACTACGCCGGCATTCGCGCGTCGGAGATGACCGCCGATCAGCGCCGGCAGTTGGTGGCCCTCGTTGAGTTGTACGTCGGCAACATGAGCGACGGCCACGCGCGCGTGCGGATGGACGAAGTGCGCGCGCATCTCGACCGCACCTCGTTTGCGTGGATCGGCAAGACGGATCCGGGTAGCGTGTTCTACTACCGCGTGCACAGCCCGGTGATCCTGATCGAGTTCGATCACCAGACGCCGGCCAACCTGCGCCACCTCGCGACCACTCCGGGACCGAACGCCGAGCACATTCACAGCATCGTGCGCACGCCGAACGGCAACGACTACGGCAAGGATCTGCTGCGGCAACACTACCTGCAGCATCCGCACACGGCGGCGAGGAACTGATCGTGAAGCGCCGTGAGTTCATCGGCGCGCTCGCGGCTACGCCGGGGCTACCGGCGGCACTCACCGCGTCGGACGATGCCTCTCAGGGCGCAGCCAAACCCAGGCCGCTCGCTGTCACGCTGCTCGGCACTGGCACGCCGGCGCCGTCGCTGACGCGGCAAAGTTCAGGTTACCTGATCGAGATCGGCGCCGATCTGATCGTGTGGGATCACGGGCCCGGGGCGCATCACCGGTTGATCGAGAGCAGACATCGGACCATCGACGTCACGCACGCCTTCTTCACCCATCTCCACTACGACCACTGCATGGACTACGGCCGGCTGGTGTTGCAACGATGGGACCAGGGCGCCGGCACGATTCCCGATCTCAAGGTCTACGGGCCGCCGCCGATCGCGAGGATGACGCAGCAGCTGTTCAGCGACGACGGCATCTATGGTCCGGACATCAACGCCCGCGTGCAGCATCGCAGCAGCCTCGACGTCTACGAGGCCCGCGGCGGCGAGGTGCCGCGCAAGAAGCCGGCTCCGGCCGTCACGGAGGTCCATGCAGGATCGATCATCGAGGGCAACGGCTGGAAGATCACCGTCGGCCACGCGCAACACGTGCAGCCGTACCTCGAGTGCCTCGCCCTCCGCATCGACACGAAGGACGGCTCCATCTGCTACAGCGGCGACAGCGGCGTGCACGACGCCATCGTCGATCTGGCCAGGGGCTGCGACCTGTTGATCCACATGAACCATCACTTCAGCGGCACCGAGCCGACCGCCGCCTATCGCGCCGCGGTCGGCAGCCATCGCGACAACGCGGTCACCGCCAGCAAGGCCGGTGTCAAGACGCTGGTCCTCACCCACCTGCTGGCGCAGATCGATCAACCCGGCGTGCGCGAGCAGATCGTCCACGAGATCCAGCAGGTCTTCAAAGGGAAGGTGATCTGGGGCGAAGACCTGATGCGATTAAGTCCGGCGGGCGCGCAGCTCGCCAACATCGAGCCTCGTACGACCGGCTGACGTCAGCAGGCCGGCGGCGGTCGTGAGGAGCGCGATAGCTCCGAACAGGCCGCGATACCCCAGCGTTGCCACGATCAGCCCACCAGCCATCGGCCCCAGGGCATCACCGATGTCGTAGACCGTGCCAAAGACCCCGTGCGCGGCGCCGTAGTTGGCCTGCCGGGCTCGATCGGTGATCAACGCGCTCGCCGACGCGGTGGTCATCGCCACGCCAGTCGCCATGACCGCGAGCATGATTGCCAGGACCGTCGCATCCGACGCCAGTGGCAGGAACGCACTGGCGCTTCCGCACACAATCAACCCCGCGGCGATCATGCGACTACGGCCGGCGCGATCCGAAAGCCGTCCGGCGATCGGTCGCGACGCAAGACCCGCAACGGCCTGCAACGCGAACACTACACCGATGGCCAGAGGCGACAGGCCGAGGGCCTCCGAGGCATACAGCGGCAGGAACGCCGCGGTGGCGCTGGTGGCGCCACGCAAGACGGCCTGCGTCACGCTGGTCAGCACGATCGACCGATCCCGAATCACCTCGCTCACGCCGTCGCGAAAGTCCTGCCAGCGATCGCTTTGGCAACGGGCCCCGTGGGCCGGCCATCGCCACAGCAACAGCGGCACTGCGACGCCGAATCCCGATGCGATCAGAAACGCAGCGTCGTAGCCGGCGCGCGCCAGCACCAGTCCGGCAATCAGGGGCGCCAGTGCCTGGCCGATGCCCTGCATCATCGAGATGGTCATCAACCAGGTCGCGCGTCGATCGGAGGGGGCGATGTCGGAGACGCTGGCCGCCGACACGGGGCTGAAGATGCCGGTCGCGGAGCCGTGCACGAACCGCAGGGCCAGCAGCATGCCCAGCGACGCGACGCCGACATAGGCCAGCGGCAGCAACGTGAATACGATACCGGCGCCGATCAGGAAGACGCGACGGCCAAGGATGTCGGACCACGCGCCGGCTGGCAGCTTGACCAGAATGCCGGTGATGGTCGACGCGCCGACGATGAAGCCGACGGCGGTAGGCGTGGCCCCGAGATCCCTCGCGAGCAGCGGCAGCAGCGGCGTCCGGCAGATGGTGTAGCCGCAGGCCCCGAGCATCGTGGCGGCGCACAGGCGGCGATGCCACCCGGTGTTCACGAGTCCCTCTCCAGCCCGGCCTCCATTTGGTCCAATGTAACCAGTGTTACATGCACAATGTAACTGATACACGATTGCCGACGGGACGGTCAATGGCGGTCGGACGCAGCTACTTCGAGCGTGGCGGCTTGCGCTTGCCCGCCGTCGCCGCAGCGGGCCGCTTCGCGACGGCCCGCGGTCGCGGCCGGACGCCGGACCTGGCGAACGATCGGTACAGCGCTTCGAACAGGCCGATGCCCTGCTCGAGCAGCGCATGATCGTCGGCGCAGGCGAGCTGCAGGCCTTCGATGGTGGCGGCAACGGTGGGGGCTTCGGCGGCGCCGTACAGGCTGTCCTTGAGATCGACATCGTGGACGAGCTCGGCGAGTCGGCTCACCGCGGGATCGTCGATGCCAAAACGCGCGACGAGGGTTTCGAATGTGCACCGGCTGCCTTCGTGCGTGAAGGTGCCACCGAACATGTCGAACGACACGGCGTCGGCAGGGGCCGCCGCAGGGTCGGCGCAGAAATCGAAGCGAGCCGCCGGGTCGATGAAGCGGCGAATCAGCCAGGCCGACGACATCCGATCCACGCCAGGCAGCGGACGCGTCACCCAGGTGCGGTTGGTGAATTCGCCTGCGGGCGGACTCGGGGGCGCCGGCGGCGGCGCTCCACTGCCCGCGCCGCCTTCGAGCGCTCCGAGCAGCTGCTGCACGCGGTCGCGACCGGCGCTGCCGAAGAAGTCGATCTTCTCGATAGCGGCCAGCCGTTGGCGGTACCGCGTCAATTGGTCGCGCCCGCTATCTGGCCGTTTGCGCGAACGGCTCGAACCGGCACGCTGGGCGCGTTGGAGCTCGGCGGCCAGCTCCGCGTACGCGGCCTGGCGCGATCGCCGGAACTCCTCCACGAGCGCCCTGTCCTGGCCGGCATTTATGGCTTCGGCGAGAAACACGCTCGCCTCGCCGCCAGAGCCCTCGATTTCCACCTTGAGCCACTCGAAGTCCTCGCGCGCATCGGCGGAGTCCGGTAGCGCGTACACCGAGTGCTTCAGCGCCACGGCGCCCCATTCCTGCAAGCGGCGCCAGGTGCGCACGCGCAGGTTCGAAGGCGACGCCGGCAGCTGGTGCACCAGCATCAGCCAGCGCCGGGACCTGGCCGCGTCAACGGCGAGCGGCGATCGCGGTTGAGGTTCCATGTAACGACTGTTGCACAGTATAGACCACACCGGCCGCGACCCGGACTTGCGCCGCTGCACCCGGCCGCGGTATATGTCGATCATCGACATGTCGAAAGATAAAGCCGACCTGCCCTACGGAACGCTCGACCTCCTGATTCTCAAGACCCTCGACACGATGGGCCCGCTCCACGGTTACTCGATTGCCCGGCGCCTGGAACAGATGTCTGGCCACCTGCGTCTCAGCCAGGGCACGATCTATCCGGCGCTGATTCGGCTCGAGCAGCAGGGCTGGATAGCCACCAAGTGGGGCGTGTCAGAGACCAATCGCAAAGTGAAGTTCTATTCGCTCACCAGAGCAGGCGAAAAACAATTGCGGGTTGAAGTCGCGAATTGGGAGAACGCGGCAGCGCTGGTCGCGCGCATCCTCGAGGCCAAGGGATGACCCTGCGCCGCCATCTCGCCCGCCTCGCCGCGCTGTTCCGCGCCCGCCGTCTCGATCGCGAACTGGACGACGAGATTCGCGCGCACCTCGAGCTCGCCGAGCGAGACGCCCTGGCCCGCGGGCTCTCGCCGGCCGAGGCGCGGCGAGACGCACGGCGCGCGTTCGGCGGCGTCGAGCAGATCAAGGAGATTCACCGCGACGATCGCAGCAGCCGCTGGATCGAGAACGTTGTCAACGACACGCGCTACGCGCTCGCCTCGTTCGGCCGCGAACCGGTGTTCGCCATCGTCGCCATCAGCGTGCTGGCGATCGGCATCGGCGCCAACACCGCGATGTTCAGCCTGGTCGACGGCGTGCTGTTCCGGCCGCTGCCGTTCCCGGATCCCGAACGCATCGTCCGCGTGTGGGAAGCGCCGACCGCCACCAACACCAACGCCACGACCACCCGCACCTTTCTCGAGTTGAAGCGGCAAAGCCGCGCCTTCGAGGCGCTGTCGGCCGAGTCCCTGTCGACGGCCACGGTGCCGATCAACGGTGTGCCGACGCGCCTCAACGGCCGCTACGTGTCGTGGGATCACTTCGCCGTCTTCGGCATCCAGCCCATCGTCGGCCGGCCGTTCCTGCCCGAGGAGGACGAGCCAGGCGCCAATCGCGTGGTCATCCTGAGTCACGCCGCGTGGCAGCAGCACTTTGGTGGCGATACGAGCATCATCGGACGCGATCTGCTGCTCGACAACGACCCGCACCAGGTGATCGGCGTCCTGCCGGCAGGCGCCTTTGATCGTCATAGCGCACGCCCGCTCGAGGCGCCGGCCAGTTTCTGGCGGCTCAACGCGTTCACCGAGCAAGAGATTGCTGCGAGCATGCACTGGCTCAACCCGGTCGGGCGGCTCAAGCCGGGCGTGACGCTGGCGCAGGCGCAGGACGACGTCCTCGCAGTGCGCGCGCGGATCAGCGACCTCATCCCGCAATGGAAGAAGGACTGGAGCATGCGGGTCGAACCGTTCGATCGCTTGCTCGTCGGCGACACGCTGCGCCAATCGATGTACCTGGCGCTCGGCGCCGTCGTCCTGGTGTTGTTGATCGCGTGCGCGAACATCACTAACCTGCTGCTGGCGCGTAGCGCCTCGCGCCAGAAGGAAATGGCGCTGCGGGCCGCGCTTGGCGCCACCCGGCTGCGCATCGCCGCGCAGTTGCTGGTGGAAAGCCTCGTGTTGGCGGTCCTCGGCGGCGTCGCCGGCGTCGGCCTCGCCGCCATCCTGCTCCAGATCGGTGTGCCCCTGATCGCGGCCCTGCCCTTCACCGCCGAGGTCTCGCTCAATGTGCGCGTGCTCACCTTCGCGACGGTGGCGGCGCTCGCGGTCGCGGTGCTGGTCGGGGTACTGCCGGCCATCCGCATGTCAACCGGATCAGCGGCCGCGGCGCTCAACGACGCCGCGCGTGGCTCGTCTCGCGGCAACGATCGCGCACGCCGGACCATTGTCGCCGCGGAAGTCGCGGTGTCGGTCGTGCTGATCTGCGGCGCGTTCCTGCTATTCAAGAGCCTGGCCCGGCTGCAGCAGGTGGACATCGGGGCCCGGATCGAGCGCGTGATCACCATGGCGATCGATTTGCCGCGCGACCGTTATCCAAGCGGCCATCACCTGTCCGCGTTCTACCCGATATTGGCCGACCGCTTGAAGGCCGTTCCAGGTGTTGAGGCGGCGTCGATTGCGGGTGACGTGCCCCTCGAAGGCACTGGCGGCGAGAACCTCAGGATGCCAGGCAGCGACGAGCGCCTGCTCGTTCGCTTCAAGCGTGCCGATGCCGATTATTTCTCGACGATGGGCATTCCCGTGCTGGCCGGCCGCGGCTTCACGGCCGCCGATCGCGTCGGCTCGGCGTACGTGACCGTGATCAACGAAGCGCTCGCGCGCCGATTGAAGAGCCACTTCGGCATGTCGGATCCGCTCGGCCAGTCGGTGGATCTGCCGGCGCTCGGCTTTGGGCCCGATCGGCGCGCCACCATGACCATCGTCGGCATCATAGGCAACGAGCGCGTGCGCCCCGATCTGCGAACACCCCTCGACGAAGTCGCGTACGTGCCCATTGCGCAGGCGCCGCGCATGCAGGTGAAGGTAGCGATTCGCACGCGCGACGATGCGGCGGCGGTGGTGCCGGCGATTCGCGCCGCGGTGACCGAGGTCGATCCGTCGCTCGCGCTCGCCGACATCAGGACCCTCGAACAGATCTGGCGCCGCAGCCTGTCGGACCTCACCGAGCCGGTGTGGGTCATCGGCATCTTTGCGGCCATCTCCGCGCTCCTCGCCGCGATCGGGTTGTACGGGGTCGTCGCGCATGGCGTGGCGCAGCATCGTCGCGAGATCGGCATTCGGATGGCGTTGGGCGCCAGTGGCCGGGACGTGCTCTCGCTCATCGCCCGCAACGTCACCATGATGATCGCGGCAGGCCTGGTGATCGGCCTCGCCGGCGCCGCCGCGCTCACGCGCGTGATGCGCAGCCTGCTGTTCGAAGTGTCGGCGCTGGATCCGTCTGCCTTCGCGGCCGCGGCCGTCGCGATGGCGGCCATCGGGTTGCTGGCCGCGCTGATTCCCGCCGCGCGCGCACCCCGCGTCGATCCGACCACGGCACTGCGCGCCGAGTAGCTCAGCCTCGGTACCCTCCGTGTTCTCCGTACTTCTCCGTGTCCTCGGTACGGCCTTTGCTCACCCGGATCTCGAGGTGCGCAAATGGATTCCCTAAAGAAGCATGGTGACCCGCTCGAGGATGAGATCCGGAAACCGGTGCGCGGAACGGAGGAGGTAGCCGACAGCCAGCCCGGCAGCAAGGGGCGGCGCGACGAAGAGGACCAGGAGATCGTCCGCTCAGCCAGCCAGACGCCGAACCCGAACCAGCCGAGCGACGACGCGACGATGGAGCCGGGCGGCAACCGCGGAGAGAAACGCCACACCATGTAGGTTAGACTTCCCCTTCATCCGCCGAAGCGACGCGCAATGAAATGCGGCGCGCGAAGGCGGACGAACGGGAGGTCTTCGAAATGAAACGAGTGGTTCTGGCGCTGGTGATCGTCCTTGGCGCCCATACATCGGCCTTCGCCACGTGGTCGGTGATCGCGATCGACGCGAAAACCGGGCAGGTGATCATCGCGTCGGCTACCTGCGTCCGCCAGCAGGGCTTTCCTGAACGCAAACCGAACGGCGCGCGCGACCTGATGGACGTGCAGGCGGTGCTCGTGCCCGGCGTAGGCGTGGCCGCGTGCCAGGCCGGTGTGGACAACAGGCGCGAGAACCAGATGCTCGTCTACAACGAGATCAAGAAGGGTACGCCGCCGGCCGCCATCATCGAGATGTTGAAGAAGGATCCGAACGTCGAACGGCGCCAGTTCGGCATCGTTTCGATCCCGAACGGCACGACGATCACGCCACAGAACAACCGCGCCGGCTTCAACGGCAGCGGCAACTCGCGGTCGTCGCTCTATTTCGGCGGCGTGGTCGGCGACTACCATTACCAGGTGCAGGGCAACACGCTCCTCGGCGACCAGGTCGTGTACCAGGCCGCGCTCGCCTTTTCGCGCGCGAAAGGCACCCTCGCGGATCACGTGATGGCGGCAATGGAAGCGGCGGACGCCAACGGCGGCGATCACCGCTGCAACTGCGGCAACAACTCGGCACCAAATTTTCCGTGCGACAACCGCACCGCGCACGTCGCCTACATCGCCATCGCGAACCAGGACGACATCGCGGGCGTGACCCACAACGACGGCAAGTACTACGCCTACATCGCGGTGGGAGACGATCAGAAAAAAGGAGAGAGCGCCAATCCTGTGAAGACGCTGCGGATGCGCTACGAGGCGTGGAAGCGGGCGGGATCCCAGCGGACGGCGCCGCCGGGCCCCACGCTTTACAAGCCCACCACAAGTAGCCAGTAGCCAGATGCCAGTAGCCAGAAAAGACCGAATCAATTCTGGCTACTGGTTACTGGATTCTGGCTACTGTCCCTGGCCGCGGCCGCGCGGCGGCGGCGGATTCTTCAACAACTTGTACTGGTTGATCGCGGCGTTGACCTTGAACTGGATGCCCATGCGGCCGATCTCGGCGGTCGCCTTCATCGGATCGCCCGACACACCGGAATCCTTCGGTCCGCCCCACGGCATCAGCATGTTCTTGCGGATGCCGGCCGGCCGCACGTGCAGCATCTGCGCAGTATCGCTGATGCCGGCGTGGCTGCCGATGATGTCGTCGTTGTAGCCGAACGCGGCATCCATCCACGCGCGATAGTGTTCGCGGCCTTCTTCGTAGTACGACGTCAGCGCGTAGACCTTCGGGCCGCCGGCCTTCCATTCCTCGTTCAGCTTGGTCGCAACGGCAGTCATGCCAGGCTGGTTGCCGCCGCTGTCGCCGATGAACAGGATGTCGGTGGCGCCGTGCGCCTTGAGGCTGCGCGCGATCGCGTCGAGGACCCCATCGTAGGCCGGTGACGGCAGCGAGATGGCGCCGGAGTTCTGGCGATCGGGATTCCCTTCCGGCACGTACTGCAGCGTCGGCACCACGAGCGCGTTCCCCAGCTTGCGTGCCATGAGGTTGGCGGCGTGGGTCACGGTGTAGTTATGCTTGCCGAGGACCATGTGGTAGCCGTTCTTCTCGGTGCCGCCGATGGGCACGATGAACACGGTCTTCCCTGCCTTCATCGCGTCGCGATTTTCTTCCCACGTCAGCTCGTCGACGAACACCGTGTCGGGCGCCTTGGTCGGCGTCTTGCTCGCCGGCGCCGTGTTCATGGTCGGTCCGGCCGGCGTTGCGTCCGCGCTGGTCGCGGCTCTTCTCTGTGCATTCTGCGCATTCTGTGGCCCGCCTCGCGGCGCCTGCGCCGCAGCCACCGGCGGCTCCGCACCACTCGACATCCGCTTGATCTGCGCGAGCGAGTTGTCGATCTTGATCTGCAGGAACGCCTTGCCGATCTCGGCGGACGACTTCGCCGGATCGCCGCTGACACCGTTGCCCGGATAGTCGTTGCCGGTGAGGCGGTCCTTGCGAACGTGCTTCGGCGCGATGAACAGCAGCTCGGAGGTATCGAGCAGGTTGGCGTGGCCGCCGATCTGATCTTCCGGGATCTTCATGTTCGAGGTGATCCACTTGTTCTGATCGGCGTGCGACTTCGTGTAGTAGTCGTCTACCCAATGCGCCGTGGCCTCGCCCTTCCACAACTCGTTGAGCTGTGTGGCCGCAGCGCGCATGCCGTTGCGATTGCCGCCCGACTCGCCGAGGAAGTAGATGTTCTTGAACCCGCTCGACTTCAGGCTGCGTCCGGCCAGGACCAGCAGCCCGGCGAACCGATCTTCCGGCAGCGTGATCGTGCCCGGATAGCGCATGTGGCCGGTCGGCGGATCCCATCCACCCTCGGGCACGTAGGTGACGATCGGCGCCACGAGCGTCTTGCCCATCGAGCGGGCGATCTTGTCGGCGGCGTATTCCATGACGAACTTGTGCTCGCCATCCACCATGTGCGGACCCTTCTGCTCGGTGCCCGCGGTGCCGATGATCACGTTGGTGGTGCCCGCGGCGACAAGGTCGCGCACTTCCGCCCAGGTCAGTTCTTCGATGAGCACGGTGTCGGGCGGCTTGGCCGCCGTCATCGTCGCCGGCGCATCCGCCGGGCGCTGTGCGGTCAGGCTGACGGCCAGCACCGGAATGGCCAAAACAGCAAACAGTACGCGATTTCTCATGCGCTGAATCATAACGGATTTACGCGGAGCGTAAAAAAGCCGGAAAAGTGAAGCAGGTTCCTTTTTCGGTGAGAATGGTCGCTTGAACCGACGCATTCTCCTCTCGATCGCGTGCGCGCTCGTCCTCAGCAATTGCGCGTCCTCACAACCACCCGCGGTCCAGCCGTCGCCTGAGGGCTCTGCGTCCTCTGCCCAACGGTCGCAGCGCGAGCAATGGCTCGCGATGTTCGCGCGCGGCTACTTCCCAGGCCGCAGCGGACAGGTGTTCGTCGTGCCGAAGGAAGGGGATTTCGTCACCTCGCGCGATCCGCTCTATGCCTTCATGCACGGCTCGCCGCACGACTACGACACGCGCATCCCGATCCTGGTGCACGGCGCGCCTTTCGTGAAAGCTGGCGCCTATCCCACACCCGCCACACAACAGGACAT
>JALDXK010000044.1:0-17677 GCA_032155105.1 Acidobacteriota bacterium | reverse complement strand
GAACTACCCAGTGTAGCATCCCGCTCATGCGCCCCTTCCTTTTTGGCGCCGTGATCGCACTGCTGGGCCTGGCGGCTCCGCTTTACGCCCAGAATACGAGCGTTTCGCCGCTCGAACGTCTCATCGACTCCGACTTCACGGTGCGAGTCCCGCTGGACGAATGCGCGGCGCCGGCCGCGGTCTCGGGCCTCGCGCGGCGGTATCAATTCCTCGCCGGCGCCGAGTACTTGCAGGTCGATTGCAGCCGCATCTGGGCCGGCAACGGCACGCCGCGTGCCGACGGCGAGGTGGTGAATTTTCGCGGCCTCACCATCGGTGACGCGCTCGAGAAAATTTCGGCGCTGGATCCGCGCTACTCGTGGATCGAACGCGACGGCCTGATCGTGATCCGCCCCGTCCAGGCGTGGGCCGACCCCAAGAACGTGCTGAACTACACAAGCGGATCGTTCGCGCTCGACGACGTCAATGTCGGCGGCGCGCTCGACGCGGTGGTGTCGGCGATCACGGGACGCGAGGGCGGGTCAGGCGCGCTGCATGCCGAACGTACCGAGCAGGGCCGGCGGAAGTTCAGCGTGCGCGCGAGAGCGACGTCTGTCGGCGAGGCCCTCGACGCCATCGTGCGCGCCCATGGCGACGCGCGGTGGGAAGTTCGGCTTGGCATCGTGCGCCCGAATGAGCTGGGCTTCGTGATCTGGATGTGGACGCACGACGGCACCGGGCTCGGTGCCGGCACCGCCCGCCCGCGCTGACGGTCAGGGTATGCGGCAGACCATTCGCTCGAAGATGCTCACGTGTCGGAATCCTCATCGAGCAGCCATTGGTACGCGGGCTGCACGCGGACATTGCTCGCGGTGACGTCGGTGACCTGGTCGGCGGTCAGCACCAGCAGGCGCGCCACCGCGCGGGGATGCTCCTTGCGTGCGGCCAGCAGCGCGCGCACCTCACGATCGAGCACGGCCGGCGACGATGGATCCGCGCAGACCTGGAGCAATTCCTGGCTGCCGTCATAGCGGCGGGCGAGGAAGTCTACCTCGAAGCCATCCGTGGTCTTCACGTAGGTGACCGCCGCGCAACGGCGTTGCAGTTCATGGAACACCACCGTTTCGAGGGCATGGCCGACGTTGCTGCGCCCGCTGACATCGAACGCCCGGACCATCGCAGGGTCTGCCGGGTAGACCTTGCGCGGATTGATCTGCTGGCGCTTCTCCGAGTCGGACGCGATTGACACCAGCGATACCAGGAACGCGTCAGTCAAGTGGGCGACCATGTCGTAGATGGCGTTCTTCCGAATGCCATGACCCTGGCTCTGCAGGTCGCGATGGAAGCCGTGCACGCTGAAGGCCCCGGCCGGATTGCGCAGGCACTGGCGGGTGAGCCACCGCAGGCCCGCGACTTGCGTGATGCGGTAGCGCTCGACCACGTCTCGAAACAGGACCGTGTCCACGTAGCCCTGGAGCAACGCGACGCGGTGGCGCGTGCTCAGACCCTGCGCCTCGGGAAAGCCGCCGATCTCGAGGTATTCGAGAAAGCGCTTCTCCACCTGCGAGCGCTCAGCGGCCAGCAGGCGTCCCGCGGATGCGGGTTCCTCGTGGCGGTGTCTCAGAAATTCACGGAAGCTGAAGGGGAGGATCAGCGTCTCGATGCCGCGGCCGCGTAACGAGGTGTGGACCTCGCGGCTCAGCATCCGCGCCGACGAGCCGGAGACGACGAGCTGGATCTTCTCGGTGTCGTGGATGCGGCGCGCGAAGCGGTCCCAGCCGGCGACCATGTGGACTTCGTCGAGTAACCAGTAGGCGGTTTCCGCACCGCGCAACTCGGGGTGGGCGCGGTAATAGGCTTCGAGCAGCTTGTTCAACTGATCGAGTGGCAACTCCATCAACCGGTCATCGTCGAAGCTCAGGAAGATCGCCTGATGCGGCGGAACGGTCTTGCGCCACTCGGCCTGAAGCTGACGGAGATAGGTGGTCTTGCCGGCGCGCCGCATGCCGATGACCGAGTGCACCTTGTTCGGCACCGCAGGCAACACCGCATCGCGCCGCGTCGCGCTGAACGGCACTGGGCGCATGGCGGCATCAAGGCGCTCGGCCAAGACCGGATGGAGTGACATCAGTTTGATTACATCATGTGTTTAGAAGTAATCAATGTGATACCTAAATATTAACAAAACGTATCCAGAACAGATACTAACGGTGAACGTCAAATGATTCAATGACTTACCGGCGCTAGGCCGTCAGCTTCAGGGGTAGATGCGATACAGCATGCGCGGATACGGGATCGTCTCGCGCACGTGCTCGAGGCCGCAGATCCAGCTTACGCAGCGTTCGATCCCCATTCCGAAGCCGCCGTGCGGCACCGACCCGTAGCGGCGCAGATCGAGATACCACTCGAAGGATTCCTGCGGCAGTTCATGTTCCTTGATGCGCTGCAGCAGTAGATCGAGATCGTCGAGGCGCTGGCCGCCGCCGATGATCTCGCCGTAGCCCTCCGGTGCGAGCACGTCGACGCAGAGCGCCTTGTCGGGCTCGTTCGGATCCGGCTTCATGTAAAACGCCTTGATCGCCGCAGGGTAGTGCGTCACTGCGACCGGACGATCGAACTGCTCCGACAACACCGTTTCGTCGGTGCCGCCGAGATCGCCGCCGACCTGGAAGGGCAGACCCTTGTCGAGCAGGATTTTCGCGGCCTCGTCGTACTTCAGCCGTGGGAACGGCGCCTTCACGGCTTCGAGTTTTGCGAGGTCGCGCTCGAGGGTCTTCAATTCTTTTTGGCGTCGATCGAGCACGCGGCCGACGACCGATGTGATGAGCCCCTCGGCGAGCGTGATCACGTCGTTGAGATCGGCATACGCCATCTCGGGTTCGACCATCCAGAACTCGGTGAGGTGGCGGCGCGTCTTACTCTTCTCGGCGCGGAACGTCGGCCCAAACGCGTAGACCTTGCCGAGCGCCATCGCGTTGGCCTCGTTATAGAGCTGGCCGCTCTGCGTCAGGTACGCTGTCTCGTTCTCGAAGTACTCGACGGGAAACAGCGTGGTGGTGCCTTCGCACGCCGCCGGCGTGAAGATCGGCGTATCGGCGAGGATGAATCCCTGGTCGTTGAAGAAGTCGCGGACCGCGTTGATGATCTCGTGCCGCACGCGCAGGATGGCGGTCTGCCGCTCGGCTCGAATCCACAGGTGCCGCCGATCCATGAGGTAGTCGACGCCGTGTTCCTTCGGCGTGATCGGATAGTCGTGCGCCGCGTTCACCACCTCGAGGCCGTTGGCAACCATCTCGTACCCGCCGATGGCGCGCGGTTCTTCCTTGACGGTGCCGGTGACGATGACGGCGCTTTCCTGGCCAAGGTGATCGGCGGTCTGGAACGTGGCGTCGTCGACGTCGCGCTTGCCCATCACGACCTGGAGGAACCCGGTGCCGTCGCGGACCACGAGAAAGTGAATCTTGCCGCTGGAGCGCCGGTTGTGGAGCCAACCCTTGATGGTGACCGTCTGCCCTGCGTGCTTGCCGATGTCGTTGATCGTTGTGTGCATCACTTGTCTATCCGGCTAAAGCCGGACACCACCGTGCCCAAGCCCCAAGCCCCAAGCCCCAAGCCCCTAAGTCTCGTCGAGGCCCATCATTTCGTCGCCGATGTGCAGCAGCGCTTCGAATCGCTCGCGCGCCTTCACCGCCTGTTCCAGGATCGGGCGGCGGTGGGCGGTGGCTGCCAGCTCGAACATCCAGGCCCCGTCGTAGCCGATCTTCTGGAACGCGAGCAGCGCCCCGTCCCAGTCGATCACGCCTTTGCCCGGCACCAGGTGATCGTCGTGCCTGCCGCGATTGTCGTGCAGGTGCGTGGTGATCAAGTGTCCCGAGCAGGTTTCGATGCCATCGACGACGTCGCCCATCAACCGCGCGTGGCCGACGTCCATGCAGATGCCAAGGTCGGCGTCGATGTCGCTCTCGATCAGGTCGACCAGCGTTGACGGCGTCGACAGCGCGTTGGGGATCACTTCCACGGCGAGGCGCACCCCGTAGCGTTCGGCCACCGGCGACAGTTCTTCGAGGCTGCGGACGAGCGCGGACAAATGATTGTCCGCCGGCCCTGCATGCGGCTCCGGTACGCCGCCATGCACGACCAGCGTCGAGTAGTGGATCGCCGCCGCGACGTCGAGCGTGGCCAGCGTCTCGTCCACGGCGGCCTTGCGCTGGCCGTCGTCGTGCGAGGCGAGGCTGAGGCCGTCCTTCCATGCGCCGTTGACGTAATCGCGCGCGATCGGCGCGTGCATCGAGTGCAGCCTCAGTCGCGTGTCGTCGAGCCATTCGGCCAGCGCGATCGCGGCGCGCCGATCGCGGTAGTCGAAGTGGCTCTTGACCGCGAAGACTTCGATGGCGTCGAAGCCGTGCGCCGCTATCTCGACGAGATGGTCCCGGTCGAGCCGATCGGCAACGTAGAGGTGCGTTGAGATGCCGAACATACGTCAGTGAAAAATGCCAAATGAAAAGTTACAAATCTACAACCATGGGTCGAGCAAGGTTCGCAGCCGCTCGAAGCGGGGGTACTTGGCGAGGTTCGCCTTCACGTACGCCAGCGTGCGCGGAATGTACTGAATATAAACCGTATTGTTCCTCGACGTCGTCATGTAGCCGAACGTGCCCAGGGCCTTGAGGTTGCGCTGCAGCGCCATCAGGTCGAAGCGGCGGCGGAATTCCTGCTCCGACTCACGGATGCCCTTGAGGGCGAGGAAAAAGGCGATCAGCTCGTCGACCTGCGAGGCGGTGAGGTCCACGTAGGAGTCGCGCAGCAGCGACGCCAGATCGTAGGTGTCGGGCCCCATGCGCGCGTCCTGGAAGTCGATCATGTAGAGCTCGTCGCGGTGCAGCATCAGGTTGCGGCTGTGGTAGTCGCGATGGCAGAGCACCCGCGGTTCGGCGGCCAGCTCTTCGACGAGCGACGACCATTCGCGGCTCAGGGCGGCGCGGTCGCCTTCCCGCCGCGCCACGCCCTTGTAGGCCATCAGGTAATGCTTGACGAAGAACTCGAGCTCCCAGGTGAGCTTCTCGACGTCGAAGGCAATGCGGTAGGGCGGATACTGGTCGTCGCGCAGCGCCTCGCCGCGCTGCTGCATCCGGGCCACGAGCGTCACGGCCTGGCGATAGAGCGCGGCGTGTTCGGCCGGTGTGGCGGTGCCGAGATGCGCCTGCAGCGTGACGTCGCCCAGGTCCTCGAGGCCGAGAATGCCGAGCTCGTTCGAGTAGTGAAGGATGCGCGGTACGGGCAGCGGGACGCCCGCGAGCAGCCGCGCGATCGCCACGAACGGCATCGTCTCGTACTCGATCGCATCCTGGTGCAGCGCCAGCACAATCGGGGCCGCGTCTTTCAGCAGCACGCGGAAGTACCGGCGGTCGGAGGCATCGCCCGTGAGCGGCATGACCTGCAGCGCGTCGAGGCGGTGGTCGGAAAGGTACTGTTCGAGGCGTGGTTCCATCAAAACGGCGTCACGATCATCTCATGGCCGCGCATCACGAGTGAACAGTCGGCGTGGGCAACATCCGGCGGTACCGTCACGTCATCGGCCACCACGCAGTTGGTGAGCCGCGCCCGGGCGCCGATCGTGACGCGATCCCACACCACGGTGTCGGCGAGCGTGGCGTCCGGGGCGATCACGGACCCGGTGCCGCGGTCGAGCGGCCGGCCCTCGCGCGCCGCGAACGCGATGGCGGTCTGCAGGTAATCGCGCGGCGAGCCAATGTCGTGGAATGCCTCGGTGGTTCTGAAGAGGCGTACCGCTCCGCTCCGGCCCACGGCCAGCGCGGGGTAGATGCCGTGCACCGTCTCGGATTTCTGATCGGGGCTGATACCCGCGAACGTTGCCGCGTTCACCGCCTGGACGCCAATGAAATGAAACTTGTTGAGGGTTACAGGGGTTTCAGGGGTTACAGAGGTTACAAGGGTGGGGTTCGCCCGCGGTTTTTGCTCACGTTTCGCAAACCCGGTCACGATTCCCGCTTCGTCAGCGAGGATCGCGTTGTAGCGGGGATCGGCATCAACGGCGGCCATCGTCACCATCGCGTTGGTATCCACGTGGTGCATGGCGAGCGCGTGGAGATCCACGTCGGTGAGCGTGTCGCCATTGACGATCAGGAAGCGATCCGAGTCGAGCAGCGGCAGGGCGCGCGCCGGGCCGCCGGCGGAGCCGAGCACCTCGGATTCCCACGAATAGCGCACCGCCATGTCGAAGCGCGATCGGTCGCCGACGATGCGCGTGTTGGTGTCGGCGCGGTGATGGAGGTTGAGCACCGCGCGGCGGACGCCGGCGCGGCGCAGCCACGCGAGAATGCGGACGACGAGCGGCTCGCCCGCCACAGGCAGCGCTGCCTTGGCGCGCACGGCGGAGAGCGGGTGCAGACGAGTCGCCAGGCCGGCGGTCAGGACGAGCGCGGGCCATCGCGCAAGATCCGGCGTCGCGCGGATCATTCCTTCGCGCTGGACGCTTCCACCTTCGCGCTCCGCGCTTCGGCGGAGAGGTCGGTGGGCAGGCCCACCGACGCACCGGGTGCTATGGTGGGCAGGCCCGCGAACACCATGTGGTGGCCGTCGAGGCCATTGGCCTCGCGATGCTGCAGGAACAGGAAGCGGTAGGAATCGGTGATGTAGTCCGACGGCAGCTTGTCGAGGCCGCGGGCGACGTCGTGGATCGCCTCTTCGCCGCCTTCGATCTCGACGAACACGCCGACCGGCGTTTCATCGACCGCAATCACCACGTCGTCTGCGGAAAATTCCTCGCGGTATTTTTCGTAGCGGAACCACACGTGCAGGCCAAGCGATTCGAGGATGCACAGCAAGGCCGCGCCGTCGGCCACCACCGTTTCGTGCTCCTCGCGGACCTTGATGCGGCCCGGCAGCACCGGGCCCTTGAATGTCAGCAGGCTTTTGCCGCCCTCGGAGCGGACGCGCAGCGTCGACCGCTGGCGGCGCAGCAGCTCGTCCTCGGTATCGAGCAAGGCATCTTCCTGGAGACGGCGGCCGTGCAGCGGCGTGGCGCCGAGCGCGAGGATTCTCGCGCGCGCGTCAACGGGACAGTCGAAACGGAGCTTGATCTCGCGTTCCAGCGGCATCGGGGGTCGCGCGGGCGCCCCGCGAGGGGCGCCCACCTGACTGGCTACTTATTCTTTGCGAACCGTGAAGAACTGTTCCTGGCCGCCACGCAGCACCAGGAGGAACGCGGTGCTGCCTGAGGGCACCGCCGACAGCGCGCGGCTGGCTTCCTGCGTCGAACGCACCGGCTGACGGTTGATGCGGGTAATGATGTCGCCGCGCTGCAGGCCCGCGCGGAACGCCGGGCTGCCTTGCTCGACATCCGACACCAACACGCCTTCGGCATCCGACGGCGCGCGCAGCCGCCGCGCGGCATCGGGCGTCAGGGTGGTGATGGTGACGCCGAACGCCGACGAGGATTCTTCCGTCGGCTCGTTGCTGGTCTCGCGCGTATCGCGCTGGCGATTCCCTTCGTCTTCGAGATCCAGCTCGTCTACCGTGACGTTGACCGTGCGCTCCTGCTTGTCGCGCAAGATCTTCACGGGCACCGTCGTGCCGGGCTTGGTGCGCACCACCGTCCCCACGAGCTCGTCGGTGTTCTTCACCGGCTTGCCGTTGAATTCGAGGATGATGTCGCCGGGCTCGATGCCGGCCTTGGCCGCCGGCTGCCCGCGGCCGACCTGTCCGACCAGCGCGCCGCGGCGCTCCTTCAATCCGAACTCGGCGAGCGCCTCGACCGGCACCGGCTGCACGCTGACGCCGATGACGCCGCGCGTGATCTTGCCGGTGCGCAGCTGCGGGATCAGCTCGCGCACGTTGTTGATCGGGATTGCGAACCCGATGCCGATGTTGCCCTGCTGGCGCGCGTCGGTGAAGATCGCCGTGTTGATGCCGATCACCTCGCCCCGCGCATTGAGCAGCGGGCCGCCGGAGTTGCCGGGGTTGATGGCCGCGTCGGTCTGCAGCACGTCAGCGCGCCGTTGCGCCGCCACCGGCAGGCCGGAGGCACGGGTCGCGCTGATCACGCCGACGCTGACGGTGTGTCCGAGGTTGAACGGGTTGCCGATCGCCACCATCCAGTCGCCAGGCTGCATCTGCGACGAATCGCCGAACTTCACCTCAGCGAGGTCTTTCTTGGCGTCCACCAGCTGGATGAGCGCGCTGTCCGTGAGCGGATCGCGGCCCACCACCTTGGCTTCGTAGAACAGGTCGGCGTCCTCGTTGAAGAACGCGACCTCGATCTTCGAGGCGCCATCGACGACGTGGTTGTTGGTGAGGATGTAGCCGTCCTTGCTGATCACGAAGCCCGTGCCGGCGGCCTGCGTTTCCTGTTCTCGCGGGGGCTGTTGGCGCTGACGGCCGCCCTGGCCTCCGAAGAAACGTTCGAGCAGGTCGTCGCCACCACCACCGCCGCCGAAGAATTCCGTCATCTCCTGCGCGCGCTGGCGGGAGGTGCTGCGGATGTTCACCACCGCGGGCGACACGACCTTGGCAATGTTGCGGAACGTCCCCGCATCCACAGGCCCGCTGAGCGGCGCGCTGTTCATCGGCGGCACGGCCAGCGACCCGGCGGCGGTTTGCGCCGACGAGGCCGGCGTCAACTCGAGCCGCGAGGCGATCACCATGCCTACGGCGAGCGAAGCCACCATGATCAATAACGAATAGAACAGCGTCGTCTTCCGACTCGACATGTGTTGCCTCCAACCAGCGTTTAGGACAAGGACAGAATAGCCTTTTGACGAGGGCCAGTCACTTCTGGTCCGTTGGCCGTCCAGACCATATTGATCTCGGTCCGAACGCCAAAATCCTTGAAATACAGCCCGGGTTCGATGGTAAACCCGCTGCCAAGGATGAGCCGGCGCTCGTCGTGGGTCTCGTAATCGTCGAGATGAGCGCCGTTGCCGTGCACGTTCTCGCCCAGGCTGTGGCCGGTACGGTGCAGGATGGCGTCTTCGTAACCGGCGTCGATCAGCACCTGCCGCGCCGCCTTGTCGGCCTCGAAGCCACGAATCTCGCGGCCCGCGGAGGCGGCCTGTTGCACCGCGTCGACGGCCGCATCACGCGCCCCGCAGATCGCGGCGAAGGCCTTGGCCATGCGCTCCGGAACCTGCGGGCCGGTGAAGCCGATCCAGGTGATGTCCGCATATACCGAACCGGGCTGGCGCAGCTTGCCCCACAGGTCCAGCAACACCAGTTCGTTGGCGCGAATGATGCGATGCTCGGCCGCGGTCGCAAGATAGTGCGGGTTGCCCGCGTTCTCCTGTGCGGAGACGCATGGTGCCGAGTCGGCGACGAGCCCTTCGTCTGTGAACCAGCCGACCATCTTCTGCTGGATGTCGTACTCGGTGGTCGCCAGGCCGTCGCGCAGCCGCCGCGACACTTCCTCGAAGGCCTTGTCCTTGATTCGATAGAGTTTCTCGGATGCGCTGCGGTGCGTCGCGATCGCCGCATCGCTCCAGCGCGCCTCGAACTGCTGGATCAAATCGCCGGACGACACCACGGCAGGGCCGATCGATTCGATCAACTCGATGGTGCCCGCGTCGACGCGCGACACGTACGGAATCGCGCAGTTCTCCGAGTACTCCATCGCGATGCGCGCCAGGCCGCCAACGAGCGAGGTGAGGCCGGTGTGCAGCTGCGCGCGTCCGGCGTAGACGATCTTCGATCCGGGAAGGTGATCGAGATTGTGGCGCTCGATGGCGTGAACCAGTGCCTTGGGCTCGCCGGATTTCGGGATCAGGTAAAACCACCGCCGCGTGGCGAGGTGCCCGGCGCCGCCCATCCCGGCGAGGCGATACGACACGGGATTCGATCCCTGGAAGTCATAGAGGAGCCAGGCGTCGAGGCCATCCGCCGCCAGGGCCCGCTGGACGGCGCCAATATCGATGGGCATCCCCTGATTATGCCTGCTTTGGGAGGAACGGCGAACCATGGGCCGCGGCCGGGCGTCCTATAATTGGACTGACGCCGCCAGCGTCAGGATGACGTGAACTATGCATACCCGATTTCTTCTCTATGGCGTGGCCGCCACCTTCGCGCTCCTGGCCGGACCGGTTCACGGACAGGGCCAGGCGCCGCCGCCCGCGCCGCAGCAACCGCCACTCACGTTCCGCGCGGAAGTCAACTACGTCGAGGTTGACGCCCGCGTGCTCGACAAGCAGGGCAAGTTCATCACCGATCTGAAGCCGGAGGATTTCGAGATCTTCGAAGATCGCCGGCCGCAGAAAGTCACGGCGTTCTCGCTCGTCAACATCCCGGTCGAGCGGCAGGAGCGACCGTTGTTTGCGTCGAAGCCGGTCGAGCCCGACGTCCGCAACAACCTGCAGGGCGCCGACGGCCGCATCTACCTGCTGGTCCTCGACGATCTCCACACCCAGGCGCTGCGCTCGAACCGCACCAAGCAGGCGGCGCGGCAGTTCATCGAGAAGTTCATCGGCGCCAACGATCTGGCGGCCGTGATTCACACCGGCGGCCGCACCGACGCTAACCAGGACTTCACCAACAGCCAGCGCCTGCTGCTCCAGTCCGTGGACCGGTTCATGGGCCGCAAGCTGCGGTCGTCGACGCTGAACAAGATCGACGACTACAACCGGCGCTCCGGCACCGGCCTCGAAAGCGATCCCGCGACGGATCTCGACGACAGGGAGCGCGGCTTCCAGGCCCGCAACACGCTCGACACGGTCCGCAACCTCGCCAATTACCTCGGCAACATCCGGGGCCGCCGCAAGGCGATCGTGATGTTCAGCGAGGGCATCGACTACAACATCTACGACATCATGTCGATCAACAACACCGGCGCCACCGAATCGACGGCGGTGATGGACGCGACGCGCGACATGATCGCCGCGGCGACGCGCGCCAACGTGGCGATTTACGGCGTTGACCCGCGCGGCCTCGGCGCAGCGTTCGACGAACTCGCCGAGGTGCAGTCGTTCCCCGACGACACCACCCTCGGGCTCGGCGCGTCGGCGCTCTACAACGAGACCCGTCTGGGCCAGGACAGCCTGCGGACGATGAGCGATGAAACCGGCGGCTTCGCGGTGGTCAACCGCAACGATTTCCAGACGGCGTTCCAGCGCATCGTCGACGACAACAGCTCGTACTACATGATGGGCTACTACTCGACCAACGACCGCCGCGACGGGCGGTTCCGCCGAATCGAAGTGCGGCTGAAGAACCATCCCGATCTCGTCGTCCGCGCCCGCAAGGGGTACGCCGCGCCGCGTGGCCGCGCGCCCGAAACCAAGGCCGCCGACAAGAATGGTCCATCGCCGGAGTTGAAGGAGGCGCTCGAGAGTCCGCTGCCGTTGCCGGCGCTGCCGATCGCCGTCACCGCCTCGGTGTTCAAGGGGCCGGCGCCCAAGGGCTCGGTCGTGATCTCGACCTTCGTGCACGGCGCATCGCTGCCGTTTGCCGAAGAGGGCGGCATGTTCAAGAACGATCTCGAGGTGATCGGGATCGCCACCGACGAGAAGGGCAAGAGCTTCACCACGGATCGCAACACCGTGAACCTGGCCATGAAACCCGATACGGCGAACCGCGTGCGGGCCACCGGCTTCCGTGTGATCCAGTCGCTCGAGTTGCAGCCGGGGCGTTACCTGCTCCGGGTCGCCGTCCGCGAAGGCAACACGCGCAAGGCCGGCATGGTGACCTACGACGTCGAGGTGCCGGACTTTGCCAAGGCGCCGCTGACGATGAGCGACGTCGCGTTGACGTCGGCGATGAGCGGCGTGGCGCCGACGATCCGGCCGAAGGATCCGCTCGAGAAGCTGATGCCGGGTCCGGTGACGACCTACCGCGAGTTCCCGCAGGCCGACGAGCTTGCGCTGATCGCCGAGATCTACGACAACGTCAAGCAGGCGCACAAGACCGAGATCGTCACCACGGTGAAGGCCGAAGGCGGGCAGACGGTGTTCGAGACCCGTGAAGAGCGCGACAGCTCGGAACTGGCAGGCTCCGCGGGCGGGTACGGGATCCAGGCCCGCGTGCCGTTGAAGACCCTGGAGCCCGGCCTCTACGTGCTGCGCGTCGAGGCCACGGCGCGCGTCGACGATCGGCCGGTGGTGTCGAACGAAACCGTGTTCCGCGTGGCGGCGGCGCCGGCGCAAAAATGACGATCGCGATGGCCTGCGCGCTCGCGGTGGTCCTGCAGGGCGCCATGCCAATCGGCACCATCGTTCGCGACAACATGAGCAACGTGGAGGAACCACGGCAAACGGTGGCGCGCACCCAGGCCGAGTGGACGGCGCTCTGGCGCGCCCACGCCGGCGACCAGCCGGCGCCGAAGGTCGATTTCGGCACGCACCTCGTTGCTGCGGTGTTCCTGGGGTCGCGATCCACCGCCGGCTATTCTGTCGAGATTATTCGCGCGGCCGTCGACGGCCGGACCATGACACTCGAATGGCGCGAACGGCGTCCTGACCGCGACAGCATCCTCGCGCAGGTCATCACGTCGCCGGCCCATCTCGCCACCATCCCGAAGTTCGGCGGCGAGATTGTCTTCAAGAAGGTGGACTAGGTGAGCGAGTCCACGAGCACCGGCGTTGATGCCCGGCTCTCGTCGGTACTCTGTTATGCGGGCTGGTGGGTCACCGGCCTGGTCTTTCTGTTTGCCGAGCGCCGGCATCGCGGTGTCCGCTTTCACGCCGCCCAGTCGATCGTGGTGTTCGGCATCCTCTCGGTCGCGCTCGTCGTCTGCGGCGGCGCCAACGCCATCGCGTTCCTGATGGTGCCGCCGCAATTCCAATTGGTGCAGACGTTTGGCAACCTGCTCTGGATGGCGGCCGTAGCGCTGTGGCTGCTGCTCTTGCTGCGGGCGTGGCAGGGAGAAACCTGGCGGGTGCCGCTCGCCGGCGACCTTGCGAGAAGGATCGCCGGCGATTAGCTGCAATGGGTGGCTCGCCGTCAGGCGTGAGCCGGGCTATTCGGTCTTCGGGACCTCGATCTTCGGCACGCTCTTCGGCTTCACGGCACCATTGGCATGCACGAAGTTGTAGCTGTTGCTCGTCATTCGGGAGTTGAACGGCGTGGTGAGGGTCACCGTAATCACCTCGCCCGGCATCAACGGCTTGGGGTGGCGGTAAACGTCGCCACCGGCCAGGTTACCGGCCTTGTCGGCCCAGTTCTCCTCGAGCCGGAACCCGGCGATCGGCGCTGCCGACGTGTTCTTGATCATCAGCGTGGTGACGACATTGGCGCCGGCGCGCTTGGTTGCCGGTCTGGTGTATTCGACGGTCGCATCGCCGCGCACCGGCGAAATCAGCTTTCTCGGTGCGGCCTGCGTGGCCGGAGCGGCAGGCGCCGGCGTTTGCGCGAATGCCGCCGGGGCGATCAGAAACCCGATGGCCGCAGCCATGGCCACAGTCCGCTGGTGAACTTTCATAGCAATGAACCCTCCAGGCGCTGGATCTTAATGCCAAGAATACCAAATAACAAATAAAGGGCGAAAGGTGAAGCGTTCACATCTCGCCGTTCCAGTCCTCAGGCTCGGCGGCCGTCGACCGGAACACTTCGAGGTGCCACTTGCCGCCGCCCCACGGCTCGATTACCTCGGTGGCAACCACGTCGACGAGCAGCTCGGCAAACGTCCGACCCTCGGGATCACCCTCGAGATGATAGGCGGGATCGTCCCACGCGAAGTTCGGGTAGATCGTCATGGTCAGGAACAGATCGTAGCCGTCGTCGACGACGATGATCTGGCCGATCGGGCGCTTCTGCGTGGAGTGATAGACGAGATACTTCTCGGCGCTGTGGGCGCGGATGTAGCGCTTGAGCGCGAACTCGCGAGCGACGATCTCCTCGACCGCGATCTTCTTATCCCAGCAGTCGCGGCAGTAGCGTTCTTCACCGCGCGGCTCCGACACTTCCTTGGCGCCGCACAGGGCGCACCCCTTCTTGTTTCCGATCGACTTGCGTGACATGGGCTTACAGAGAATTCTACTTCACAGACACAAACGGCTGCACAGCGTGCACAATGTGCAGAATGTGCACAATGGCACACGTTTCAATGAAGCACGCGATTTTGACGACGTGCGCGGTAGCCTGGTTTTTGACAGCCGCGCACGCGCAATCTCCTCCGCATCTTCCGCCCCTTGACCGTGCGTTACCGGCTCGTGCGGAAACGATTTATCGGGACCTCGCCACGCGTGTAGACGCTAAGGTGGCGATGGACACGGCGACCTTCATGGCGCCGTTATGGCGGCTGGCCGGCAACCCGGCCTTCGAACAGTCGCAGCAGCAGATCTTCGATCGGCTCAGCGCCGCGGGCTTGTCGCCGCGCTACGAGTCGTTCCCCAACGGCGGCATGGGATGGGAACAGCTCACAGGTACGCTGCGGCTCGGCGGTGCGACCGGTGAGGTGCTGTTGTCGCGCGAGACCCATCGCGTGGCGCTGGCGATCAATTCCTTCAGCACCGCGCCGGGCGGCGTCACGCTGCGCGTGGTCGACGTCGGGCAGGGCACCACCGACGCAGCCTACGAAGGGAAAGACATCAAGGGCGCACTGGTGCTCGCCAGCGGCCCGCTCGCGCAGGTGTGGAACGTCGCGGCGCGCGCGCGTGGCGCCGCCGGCGTGATCTCGACGGCGATCGCGCCGTATACGCGCCCCGCCGACACGCCCGACGTGCTGCAGTGGGACAACATTCCGTACGTCGAGGCGCTGCGCTCCTTCGGATTCAAGGCGACCCCGCGCGTGGCAGCGCGGCTCGGCGCCGAACTCGCCAAGGGCGCGGTGAACGTGCACGTCGAGATCGAGACGGTGTTCCATCGCCGGCCCAACCGCACGCTCGTCGTGGAGATCGAGGGCCGGACCCAGCCGGAGCAGCGCCTCGTGCTCGCTGCGCACGTGCAGGAGCCGGGCGCGAACGACAACGCCAGCGGCTGCGGCACGCTGCTCGCCGCCGCCCTCGGCATCCACGACGCCATTCGCCGCGGCGCGCTGCCGCCGGCGGCCCGCACCATCACGTTCCTATGGGTCGATGAGATCCGCGGCAGCGAACAGTGGATCAAGGACAACGCCGCACGCGTCACGCAGGTCGTCGCGATGCTGTCGCTCGACATGACGGGGCAGGACACGGCCAGGACCGGAGGCACGTTCCTGATCGAGAAGGAGCCGGATCCGTCGGCGATCTGGGATCGCCCGTCCGATCCGCACTCGGAATGGGGCGCCGGCAAGGTCGATCCGGCGATGGTGCGCGGCAGTTTCCTGAACGATCTGCATCTCGGGGTCGCGCTGCGGCGGGCGCGGGATACTGGCTGGGTCGTGCGCACCAATCCGTACGAGGGCGGGAGCGATCACACTGTCTTCACGCGTGCGGGCGTGCCCGCGTTGTTGAACTGGCACTTTACCGATCGCTACTACCACACCAATCTCGATACGGTGGACAAGATGAGCGCCGCCGAGATGCAACACGTCGCCATCACGGTGGCGACCACGGCGCTGTTCCTGGCCTCGGCGGATGCGAGCGACCTCGACGGGTTGCGGCGCCTGCTGACAACGGCGCGCGAGGCGCGGCTGGCGACAGAGCAGAAGAACCAGGCGTCCCCTGAGATCCTCGCCGCCTGGGAAAAATGGTATGGCGAGGCGATGCTGAGCGTTGGTCGATTGCAGAAGTAAGATTTTAGATTGCAGATTTATTTTCAGATCGAAAATCTTCAATAAATCTGCAATCTACGATCTGAGATCTGAGATCGTCGTAGCCCGCGAAGCGGGCCCGTACATTTCCGTCACGTACTGCTTGACCATGCGCCGGGTCGAGAACCGCGGCACATTGGAGCGGATGGCTTCGCGGACGATGGCGATCCAGTGCCGTGGGATGCCGCGGCCGCTACGCTCGCGATCGTAGAAGGTGGGCACCACTTCGTTTTCGAGCAGCTCGTAAAGCGCGTTGGCATCCGCCGCGTCGGTGGCCCCGTGATCGTCGGGGTTGGCGTGCCCTTCGATCAGCCAGCCGTTCCTGCCGTTGAAGCCTTCCGCCCACCAGCCGTCGCCGATGCTCAGGTGCGGCACGCCGTTGAGCGACGCCTTCATGCCGCTGGTGCCGCTGGCCTCGAGCGGCTTGCGCGGGTTGTTCAGCCACACGTCGCAGCCCTGCACGAGGTAATGCGCGACGTGCATGTCGTAATCGTCGATGAACGCGAGGCGGCCGCCGAACTTGGGGTCGAGCGCGTGCTTGAACACCCGCTGCAGGTTGTGCTTCGCCGGCTCGTCGGCCGGGTGCGCCTTGCCCGCGAACACGATCTGCACCGGCCGATCGATCCCGGTGAGGATGCGCGCCAGCCGATCCGGATCGTGGAAGATCAGCTCCGGCCGCTTGTAGGCCGTGAACCGCCGCGCGTAGCCGAGCGTGAGCGCCTCGGGATCCAGCATCGCGCCGCCAGACACGATCCGGCTGTGCCCGACGCTCTCCAGCGCAAACCGCGACCGGACCCGCTCGCGGATGAACGAGAACAGATCGTGCCGCAACAACTGCCGCATCTGCCAGATCTCCGCATCCGGCACGTCGTTCAGCCGCTCCCACAACTCCTGATCGTCGACATGATCGAGCCATCCTGGACCGAAGTGCTTGTCGAGCAGCGCGAAGACCGGGCCCGCCATCCAGGTGGCGACGTGGACGCCGTTGGTGATGCTGCGGACCGGGATTTGATCAGCCGGCGTCTCCGGCCACATCGGCCGCCACATCGACCGCGTCACTTCGCCGTGCAGCGCGCTCACGCCGTTGACGAACTGCGCGGTCCGCAGTGCCAGCGCGGTCATGTTGAACTGCGCGCCGCTGCCGCTGCCATTGTCGTATGAGCCCAGGGCGAGGAAGTTCTGGCGGTGCTGACCGAGCTCGCCCCAGGTGCCGGCCAGGTACTTCTCGACGAGGTGGAACGGAAACGCATCGTGGCCGGCCGGCACGGGCGTGTGGGTGGTGAACACCGTCGAGCGCCGCACCTCTTCGAGCGCGTCGTCGAAGCCACGTCCCTGTTCGAGCATTTCCTTGATGCGCTGCAACGCGACGAACGCGGCGTGGCCTTCGTTCAAGTGAAACACGGTTGGGGCGATGCCCATCGCGCGCAGCGCGCGCACGCCGCCGATGCCGAGAATGATCTCCTGCTGGATGCGGGTCTCGTGGTTGCCGCTGTACAACCGCGCCGACAGCTCGCGATCCCACGGCGCGTTCTCGGCCAGGTCGGTGTCGAGAAGGAACAGTTTCACCGCGCCCAGTCGCACGCGCCACACCGCCGCCAGCACGGTGCGATCGCCCAACGGCACCGCGGTGATGCACGGCCGGCCGTCGGGCGTGATCGCCGCTTCGATCGGCGCATCGGTCCAGCTGATGCGCTCGTAACGCTCTTCCTGCCAGCCATCGTTGGTCATGCGCTGGCGGAAGTAGCCCTGCGGATACATGAAGCCGACGCCGACGAACGGCAGGCCGAGGTCGGCGGCTTCCTTGCAATGATCGCCGGCCAGCACGCCGAGACCACCGGCGTAGATCGGTAGCGATTGGTGCAGCGCGAACTCCGCCGAGAAGTAGGCGATGTTGCCGCCGTTCAGCAACGACGCGTTCTCGCGCCACCATGGGTGCGCGGCGCCGCGCGCCTCGTCGAGCCCGAAAATCGCCTCGTCGTAGGCCTTGACGAACTCCGGGTCGTTCGCCGCGCCCCCCAGGCGCTCCGG
>JALDXK010000043.1:0-17978 GCA_032155105.1 Acidobacteriota bacterium | reverse complement strand
TCTTGACGCGGCCGCTGACCGAGAACGAGCGCAGTCCCTTCCGGCCGTGCCGGCCATGGCCGGAAAACCAGGCCGGCCCTTTCTCGAGAATGTCGCGCACCCAATGCAGCGTCTCCATGTTGTGCTCGAGGGTGGGACGGCCGAAGAGGCCGACCTGTGCCACGTACGGCGGGCGCAGGCGCGGCTCGCCGCGCTTGCCCTCGATGGACTCGATCATGGCCGACTCTTCGCCGCAGATATAGGCGCCGGCCCCACGTCGCAGGTGGATGGCGGGGAGGGCATATGGCGGATTCGCCTGGAGCGCCGCGATCTCGCGCTCGAGAATGGCCCGGCAGCCGTGATACTCGTCGCGAAGGTAGATATAGAGGCCGTCGATGCCGACCGCCCATGCCGCGATGAGTGCGCCCTCGAGAAAGCGATGCGGATCGCGTTCGAGATAGTAGCGATCCTTGAACGTTCCGGGCTCGCCCTCGTCGATGTTGATCGCCAGCAGGCGCGGAGCAGGCTCGGCCGACACCAGTTTCCATTTGCGGCCGGCGGGAAAGCCCGCGCCACCGAGGCCGCGCAGGCCAGAGTCTTCCATCACCGACACGACCTCCGCCGGGGTCTTGCTCCCGGCGACGCACGCGGCGGCAAGGGCGTAGCCGCCCGCCGCGCGGTAGGCCACGTAGTCAATGTGACCAGGCGTCACGCTGCCGCTATCGGGATGGGTTACCTGACCGGCGTCAACAGCATCCGACACCAACGCCGCAGTGGCGTGCAGGATCGGATGCTGACCCACGACCGCCACCGGAGCAGTTTCGCAGCGGCCGACGCACGGAGCGGGCACCACGCGCACATTCGCGCCGAGCCGGTGCGACAGCGTGGCGAGCAGCTCGTGTGCGCCCGCCAACTCGCAGGCGATCGAATCGCAAACGCGGACCGTGATCGCGGGCGGCGGCGTCTCTCCCTCTTTCACCACGTCGAAGTGGTGGTAGAACGTCGCCACCTCGTAGACCTCCGCCATGGCCATCTTCAACTCGTCTGCGAGCGCGGCCAGGTGCCGGGCTTGCAGGCACCCATAGCGGTCCTGAATCTTGTGCAAGCACTCGATTAGCAAGTCACGGCGGCGTGGCGTGTCGCCGAGCAGGCCGAGTACGTCGGCTCGCGCAGCAGGCTCAACGCGCCGTCCCTTCGGCGTGGAACGCACCCGGCCCCGTTTCTGCCGAGGAGGACCGATCGAGGTCATCTAAACGCCATGCTAACATCCTGACGAGTCGCCCTTTATGCATGTCGAGTTCTTCGGCGTTTCACGCGAGCGCGCCGGCATCGCCGAAGTAGATGTCGAGGCCAACACCTTGGGGCGGTTGCTCGGGACCCTGGCGACACGAATGCCCAGACTGGCTGAGCTTATCGATGTCGATCGGCTGCACCCTTCTCTGGCCGCCAGTCTGAACGGCGATCGCTTCATCAGTGACCCTGACACGCCGCTCGGCGACGACGACTGCGTGGTGATCCTGTCAGCCGACGCAGGAGGGTAACGTGCCCTTCGGTTACCACGGCTGCTACCTTCGAATCGACGTCTCTTGCAACAGCGCCGAACGGGTACCCCTGGCCGACGCGGTCTTGCGTCAGTTCATTGGCGGCAGCGGCCTGGGTGTCAGGCTGCTTCTCGACGAAGGGTGCGCGCACCTCGATCCGCTCGATCCCCGGGCTCCCCTCGTCTTTGCCTTCAGTCCCCTGGTGGGGAGTCCGCTGACCACCTCGGCAAAGTTTGCCGTGGTCAGCAAAAGTCCGCTGACCGATCGCATCAACGACTCTCTCGCCAGCAGCGGCTTTGCCGTCGCGGGCAAAAGCTGCGGCGTTGATGCCATCGTCATCGTCGGACGCGCGCCCGAGTTGTCGGTGCTGATCGTGGACGATGGCGAGGTGCGCGTAGAGTCCGCTGCTGAATATGCTGGCCAATCCTGCGAAGCTACGGCAGCGGGACTCCGTTCGCGTCTTGACGTGATCTCCACCCCACCGCGCAAGACCCGCGCGGCGGGGGGCCCGGCCTTTCGGATCGCCTCGATTGGTCCCGCGGGCGAGCGACTGGTCCGCTACGCCACCATCTCGCACGACGGCCGCCATGCCGGCCGCGGCGGCAGCGGCGCCGTGCTCGGCGCCAAGAACATCAAGGCGATCGCCGTGCGGGGAACGCAGCGCGCCACTTGGGCGCATCCGCGCGAATTGACCGCGATCAGCAAGGACCTGTCACACCGGTCCTTCGGTCCCGCGACGGCGAAGTACCGCGAGCTGGGCACCGCCACCAACCTGTTGACGTTCAACCGATTCGGTGTGCTGCCGACGCGCAATTTCCAGAGCGGGACGTTCGACGAAGCCGCGCATCTCTCACCCGAGGAACTGAGCGCCACGCGCTCGCGGACCCGCGACAGTTGCGTGACGTGCACGATCGGCTGCGAGCATATCTACGGCGTGGGTGCGGGCACGGTTCGCGTGGAGTATGAAAGCCTGTTCGCGCTCGGGTCGCTGTGTGGCATCGGCGATGCCGACGTCGTCTTGCGGGCGTCGCAGCGTTGCGACGAGCTTGGGATCGACACCATCAGTACGGGTGGCACGATCGCGTTTGCGATGGAGTGCGTCGAGCGCGGCTGGCTCGACGAGCCGTGGCTGACCTTCGGGAGTGGCGCCGCGCTGCTGCGGGCGATCGATTTGGTCGGGTTGCGTCGCGGCGTTGGCGATCTGCTGGCCGAAGGCAGCCGTCGCGCGGCTCACGCCATCGGTCACGACAGCATCGCGATTGCCCCGCAGGTCAAGGGCCTCGAGATTCCCGGCTACGAGCCGAGGGCGCTGCAGACGATGGCGCTCGGGTTTGCGGTGGGCGCGCGCGGCGCCGACCACAATCGCAGCGGCGCCTACGAGGTCGACTTCTCCGACAAGGTCGATCGCCGTCACGTGACGCTGGACGCCGTCCGTCATGCGATCGACACCGAGGACCGGGCGGCGTTGATGGACTCGCTGATCATCTGCAAGTTCCTGCGCGGCGTGTTCGACGATTTCCATGGCGAGACGGCGGCCATGCTTCGCAGCGTCACCGGCTGGGACGTTACCGCCGATGAACTGCGCGAAACCGCCTCGCGCATCGTCGCCGCCAAGCGGGAGTTCAACCTGCTCTGCGGGTGGACACCCGCGGAAGACACCTTGCCAGATCGCTTTCTGGACACACCATTGCCCGGCGACGCCGCGGCGAGCCTCAGCCGCGAACGGCTCCACGCCTTGGTGGCGGAATACCACCGCCAGCGCGGCTGGTAGTACAATGAACCGTGGTTCGAAAACCGAACAGCCGTTTACAAGCCGACCGCGGCACGCCGCGCGCGCGGCGCCGCGACCGTCAGCGGGACGCCATTCTCCGGGCCGCGGCCCAGCTGTTTCGCGAGCGCGGGTTCGCCGACACCGGGATGCGCGATATCGCGGACGCGGCGGACCTGTCTGCCGCCAACCTCTATCACTACTTCGACGGCAAACACGACCTGCTGTTCTACTGCCAGGACCGCGCGCTCGATCGCATGCTCGAGGCCGTTACCGCGGCACGCCGTGTCTCGTCGTCGGCGCCGGAACGGCTGCGCGTGGTCTTCACCGCCCACCTGCACACCCTGCTCGATGACATCGAGGGCGCGACGGCCCACCTGCAAACGGAGTCGCTGCCGCCGGCGTTGCGGAGCGCCATTGTCAAGAAGCGCGATCGCTACGAGCAGGCCCTGCGCCGGCTGATCGCCGACGGCGTGAAATCTGGCGAGCTTGTCGACATGAACCCGGCCATCGTGGCGCGGGCCATGCTCGGCGCGATGAACTGGACGGTGACCTGGTTCCGGCCGGACGGCGCGGACACGGCGGCCGCGGTCGGCGAGGTGATCTCGCGCTTCCTGGTGCGGGGTGTCGCGACTCGTTCGCCCGTGAGCAGGCGTACGCTCGCCGTGGTTCCGCCTTCGCGCTTCGCGTCGCGACGGACAAGCGGACGGCCGTCATGAAGGTCCGGCTGACGTGCACCGTCAACCAGGAGCCGGTTGACGTCCTCGCGGACGATTACAAGACACTGCTCGAAGTGCTGCGTGAAGAGCTGCAGCTCACCGGCACCAAGCATGGCTGCGAGCTTGGGGAGTGCGGCGCGTGTGCCGTGCTGGTCGATGGGCAGCCGGTGCTGTCGTGCCTCGTGCTGGCGGTCGAATCCGTTGGCCGGCAGATCACGACCGTCGAGGGACTCGCCGCCGACGGCCGGCTCCATCCGCTGCAGGAATGCTTTGCGGACCTCGGTGCCGCCCAGTGCGGCTACTGCACGCCGGGCATTCTGATCACCGCGAAGGCGCTGCTCGATGCCGAGCCGCATCCCTCGCGCGAACGGATCTGCGAGGCGCTCTCGGGCAACTTGTGCCGATGCACCGGTTACCTGCAGATTGTCGAAGCGGTGGAGGAAGCGGGCAAGCGCGGGTCTGGCCAATGAGAGCCACACGCATCATCGGTCAACCGCGGCGGCGCGTCGATGGGCGTGCCAAGGTCACGGGGCAAACGCGCTTCGCCGACGACATCGTCCTGCCCCGCATGCTGCACTGCCGGCTCTTGCGCTCGACGCAGCCCCACGCGCGAATCGCCAACGTGAACACGAGCAGGGCCGCGCAGGTCGACGGTGTGCACCTGGTGCTCACCGGAGAATCGTTTCCGATCCCCTACGGCATTCTCCCGGTCAGCCACGACGAACATGCGCTGTGCCGCGACAAGGTCCGCTTCGTCGGCGATCCGGTGGCGGCTGTCATCGCGTGCGACGAAGCCACCGCAGATCTCGCAGTCAACCTGATCGACGTTGTTTACGAGCCGCTGCGAACCTTCGCGGGGCCCGCCGACAGCCTCGCGCACGACGAGCCACGCATTCACGACTACGGGGATCATGGCAACGTCCATAAGGCGGTCGCGCTCCAGTTCGGCGATGTCGATGCCGCCCTCGCCGGCGCCGATCACGTGTTCGACGATGTGTTCTTCTTCGAGGGGAATACGCACCTGCCGATCGAGCAGCACGCGTCGGTGGCGCTGAAAGATCCGGACGGCAAGCTCGTCGTCTATTCCAGCACCCAGACCCCGCATTACCTGCACCGCGCGCTGGCGAAGGCGCTCGCGATGCCCGCGGCCCACATCCGGGTGATCGCCACGCCCAACGGCGGTGGCTTCGGCGGCAAGAGCGACCCCTTCAATCACGAGCTCGTCGTCGCCAAGGCGGCGCTGTTGCTCGATCGGCCGGTGAAGATCTGCCTCAATCGCGAGGAAGTGTTCTACTGCCATCGCGGCCGCCATCCAGTGACAATGCGATTCCGGACCGGCGTCACCAACGACGGCAAAATTACGGGGTTGGATCTGCAGACCCTGCTCGACGGCGGTGCCTACGGATCGTACGGTGTGGCGAGCACCTTCTACACGGGCGCGCTCCAAACCGTGACCTACGACATTCCTCGCTATCGTTTCCGCGGCTGCCGCGTGTTCACCAACAAGCCGCCGTGCGGTCCGAAGCGTGGCCACGGCACGCCGCAATCGCGGTTTGGCCAGGAAGTGCAGCTCGACAAGATCGCCGAGCACTTGAAACGAGACCCCGCGGAGCTGCGGTTGGGAATGATCGCACCGGCAGACACACTGACCGCGAACTACATGCGCGTCGGTACCATCGGACTGGCTGAGTGCATCCAGAAGGTCGTCGCTCGATCGAACTGGAAGGACACGTTCCGCAAACTGCCGGTGGGTCGCGGTGTCGGCCTCGCGTGCTCGTCGTATCTCTCCGGCGCGGGCCTGCCGATCAACTGGAACGACCTGCCGCACTCCGGCGTCCAGCTGAAGCTGGATCGCAGCGGCGGCGTCACCGTGTTCTGCGGCGCCACCGAGATTGGCAGGGATCGGACGATGTGCTGGTGGGGATTGTGGCGGAGGTGCTGGGTGTCGATCCGTTCGACGTGCGTGCCATCACCGGCGACACGGATCTCACGCCTGTGGATCTCGGCTCGTACTCGAGTCGCGTCACGTTGATGATGGGGAACGCAGCGATCCAGGCGGCCGAGCGAGCGAGGGAGATCATTGCCGGCCCCGTGGGCGCCAAGTTGGAGGTCCCCGCGGATCGCCTGGTGTTCGCCGACCGCCGCGTCTTCGACACCGAGAACCCCGATCGCGGCGTGACGTTCCAGGAAGCGGTGTGCATCGCCGAAGCTCGCGTCGGGACGATCGGCACGACCGGTTCGTACACGCCGCCGAAATCCGCCGCGCGCTTCAAAGGTGGTGGCGTGGGTCCCTCACCCACGTACTCCTACACCGCTGCCGTCGTCGAAGTGGAGGTCGATCCCGAAACTGGTTGGATCACCGTGCCGCGGGTGTGGATCGCGCACGACATCGGCCGCGCGCTCAATCCCACGCTTGTACGCGGGCAGGTCGAGGGCAGCGTCTACATGGGGCTGGGTGAAGCGCTGATGGAGGAGCAGGCGTTTCGCCGGCTCCCAGCGCGCTTGTCGAACGCGCTGGTGCACAAGTTCCCGTCGATGCTCGAATACAAGAGCCCGACCAGTCTCGACATGCCGGAGATCTTCACTGACCTGATCGAGCATCCGGATCCCCAGGGGCCCTTCGGCGCGAAAGAAGTTGGACAGGGACCGCTGCTGCCGATCATGCCTGCGGTGGCCAATGCGGTGTACGACGCCGTCGGCGTGCGCGTCGATCAGATTCCGGTCACGCCGGAGAAGATTCTACGCGCGCTGCAAGCAAAGGCGGCCGGGAAGCCCGCGCGCTCAGGACCCGCGTCGTTCCCTGAGATCGTCTGGCCGGAGACGCTGCTGGTGACCCCGCCGCACGAAGGCGGCGATGGCCGTGCCTCGAACGAACCTGAGCGTCGATCGCGGAAGGTCGACGCCGGCATCGAAGCCACAGCGGGGGTGCGGTCATGATGCGCCTGCCCGGCTTCCGCTATCGGGCACCGCGCACCGTCGAGGATGCCGCAGCGTGGCTCGCGGAAAGTCCCGCGAACACCATGCTGCTCGCGGGCGGCACCGATCTGCTGCCGAACATGAAGCGGCGTCAGCAAACGCCGTCGACGATCATCGGGTTGCGCGGGATCAGCGCGCTCGCGGAGATTCACAACGGCAACGGCCTCACGATCGGCGCCGGTGTGACGCTCACGAATCTGATCGCCGATCCGCGAATCCAACAGTCGTACGCCGGGTTGTGGCAGGCCGCCGCGCAAGTCGCCACGCCGCACTTGCGCAACATGGGCACGATCGGCGGCAACTTGTGTCTCGACACGCGCTGCACGTACTACGACCAGAACTACGAGTGGCGGAAGTCGATCGACTTCTGCATGAAGCGAGACGGCAAGATCTGCTGGGTCGCCACCTCCAGCCCGACGTGCCTGGCCGTGTCGTCCACAGACACGGCGCCGATGCTCCAGGCGTTGGGCGCAACAGTCACGCTCGTCTCGACGCGAGGGCAGCGGACAGTGCCGCTTGCAGAGTTCTTCGCGAACGACGGCATGCAGTACCTGACCAAGCGCACTGACGAGATCCTCACCGTGATCGCGTTGCCGCAAGCCGAAGGGTGGCGCAGCTCGTACTGGAAACTGCGGCGTCGTGGTGCATTCGACTTCCCGGTGGCATCAGCCGCGGTAGCGGCGCGGCTCGACGGCCAGCGCGTGATCGATCTGCGCATTGTCCTCGGCGCTGTCTCGTCGCGGCCGCTCGCGGCGGACCGCGCGGCAGCGCTACTCACAGGCGAAGACCTGAGCGACGAACGCATCGCCGCCGTCGCCGCAGCGGCAGCCGAGATTGCCAAGCCGATGGACAACACGGACTTCGAACTCGTGTGGCGGAAGAAGATGGTGCGTTCGCTCGTCAGCAATGCCCTGCACGAGATTCGCGGTGACGACATGAGAGGCCAGCGCCGCCAGTTGGCGCGTCAGGAACTGCTGTCGCTTCGTCCCGCCGATGCGATGGGCAGCGACCCCTTGCCCGGATGAGGCAGGGAAGAACCATTTATGTCGCGTGGCCCAAGCCGGCGTCGGCGAGCGCCGCCCGATAATCCTCCTGCGTGTTGAGGTTCCGCAGCGTCCTGAGCTCCGGATCGACGACGGTCATCTCCTCCGGTTTCACGCGGCGCGTCCGCACGGCATCGAACAGGAACACCGGTCGCAGCCGGTCGCTGGCCAGGAGCGATTCGACCTGCGGGAGCGTGTCGCGCCGGTAGATGGCCGAGAGCGGATGCGTAAAGCCGTCTACTTCCATGACGGCGATGTCGTGATCGCCCATCAGTTCGATCATGCGCTCGACGAACGCGGGCACCAGCAACGGCACGTCGCAGCTCGTGATGTAGGCGGCATCGATCGATTCCGGCAGTGCTTTCAAGCCGGCGCGTATGCCTTCGAGTGGTCCGCGTGCCTCCCGCTCGTCGCGAGTGACGCTGACCCCGTCCGGCAAAGACGGCAGCGGCTGCTCGCGCGCGGCGACGACGATCACAGGGGAAACCACCTGGCCCAGCAGCCGGACGACGCGCTGCAGCATGGTCTCGGCCCCAAAGGGCAGCGTGGCTTTGGGCACACCCATGCGGGTCGATTTGCCACCGCATAAGACGATGCCGCCGATGGTCACAGAGTCAGTCTACGACGCCACGCGCCACGGCTGGAGCCTGATTCGCGACATCCGGCAGCGCGACGGTGGCGATCGCATCCTGCCCGCCAACTTCTATCGCACGTTGCGCGCGCTTCGCGACGATGGGCTGATCGCCGAGGCGTCTGGCGACGCCGGTGAAGATCCCGGCGAACGCCGCCAATATTTCAGCCTGACCTCGCTTGGCGCCAAGGTGGCGCGAGCCGAGGTGAGGCGTCTCGAGGCGCTGGTCGTCGATCCGCGCGCGCGTCGGCTCCTCAGGGGCCGCCTGCGCGCGGACGCGTCGGCGGGCTGACGTCCCGTTAACCATGCCGGCCAGCCGCTCGTTCTATCGAGTACTGCAGCGGATGTGCCCGCCGGATCTGCGCCGCGAATTCGGCGCCGAGATGGAGGCGCTATTCCTGGCGGACCTCGCGCGCGCGCGTGGCCTCGGCAAACTCCGCATCTGGACGCGCGCCATCGGCGACATGATGCGTCACGGTCTCGGGGCGCGCCGCGACGCGTGGCACCGTTTGCGCGGCACGTCGGCGTACGTCGAGTACGAGACAGGGAGATTCTGGATGGATACCTGGCGATACGACCTGCGGCACGCGCTATGGATGATGTCGCGGCAGCGCGGTACCACTGCGATCATCCTGCTGACCCTGGCACTCGCCATCGGCGCCAACACCGCGGTGTTCTCCGCAGTGCACACCGTGTTGATCCGCCCGCTTCCCTATGAGCAACCCGAATCACTCGTGATGTTGTGGGAGAAGCGCGAAGCCGAAGGTGTGATGAAGAACTCCGTGTCGGCGGCCGACTACCTCGATTGGGCACGGCTCGCCACCTCGTTTGCGGCGGTGGCCGCGTTCAACGAAGTGACCGCGGATCTCACCGGCGAAGGTGATAGCGCGAAGTGGTCGGGATCATCTGCGACGTCAAACACTGGGGGCTCGATGCTCCCGTGAATCCCGAGCTCTACATCCCCACCAGCCAGTTTCCGGTGTTTGCGCAGACCTTCGTGTTGCTGACCGATGGGAATCCGCTGGCGCTGGTGCCCCTTGCCGAGCGCCATGTCCGCGATCTCGATCCGAACCTGCCGCTGGTCCAGGTCCGCACGATGGACGACGTGGCCGCGGAGTCGGTCGAGCGCCGGCGCTGGACGATGACGCTGCTGGTAGTGTTTGCCGTGTTGGCGCTGGTCCTCGCCGCCGCGGGAATTTATGGCGTGATGGCGCACCTGGTGGCGCTGCGCACCCCGGAGATCGGCGTGCGACTCACGCTTGGCGCGCGGCCGGGCGCGGTGATGCGCCAGGTGCTCGGTGAGGGCGCCGTTCAGGCGGCACTCGGACTGGTGATTGGCCTCGGCGCGTCGCTGGCGTTGATGCAGGGGCTGCGATCGATCCTGTTTGGCGTGGAACCGACGGATCTGTTGACGCTGGTCAGCGTTGGTGTGGCGCTGATGCTGGTTGCGATGATCGCTGTCACGGTGCCCGCATTGCGCGCCATGCGGACCGATCCCGTCACGGCGCTTCGACAGCAGTAACACGCCGTCACTGGCGTCTATAATACGACGCCATGATCCGCCAGCATCACGTCGTGAGCATTCTTGCGCTTGCCGTAGTCGCCGGGTGTGCCGGTCCGGCAGATCCTGCCAATGGCTTGCTGAGCGGGACGGTCGTAGACCTCTCGCATGACTACAGCGATCAGTCCATCTTCTGGCCAACGGCTGAAGGCTTCCGGCTCGACAAGATCGCCGACGGCGTCACGCCGCAAGGGTATTACTACGCCGCCAACAACTTCGCGAGCGCCGAGCACGGCGGCACGCACGTCGACGCGCCGGTGCACTTCGCGCAAGGACGTTGGAGTGTCGACCAGATTCCATTGCCACAGTTGATGGGCGATGCCGCGGTCATCGATGTGTCGGCGGCCGCCGCGACGCAGCCGGACTACCAGGTCACCGTCGCCGATCTGGAGGCGTGGGAGCGGGGCCATGGATCGCTCAACGGGACCATCGTGCTCATCCGCTCGGATTACTCCAAGCGCTGGCCCGATGCGGCGCGATATCTCGGCACCGCGGAACGCGGTGAGGCCGCAGTGGCCAAGTTGCACTTTCCAGGACTGCACCCCGATGCGGCGAAATGGCTGGTGGGCAACCGCAGTGTAAAGGCAGTGGGCATCGACACCGCGAGCATCGACTATGGCCAGTCAACGCTGTACGAGACCCACCGCGTCCTGTACGAGCGCAACATTCCCGGACTCGAGAATCTGGCGAATCTCGATCGTCTCCCCGCCCGGGGCGCCACGGTGATCGCGCTGCCGATGAAGATCAAAGGTGGCAGCGGTGCACCGTTGCGGGCGATCGCCATCGTCCCGGGTGCGTAGGCGCTAGGCACCCTACGCACTCGTACGCACCGTACGCACCTTACTTTCCGGCAGCGCCTCCATCCGGTGGCCGGCGATCGACGCCGCCTTCCAGCATGTTGTCCTTCTGGTTGAACACGATCACCTGCGCGGCGCCCTGGTTGCCGCCTTCGTTGATCGTGTGGCCCATCGCCTGCAGCGCCTTGATGGTGTCAGCCGAGAAGCCGAATCGCTCGAGGTTGATGCGATCGGGCAGCCACTGGTGGTGCATGCGGCCCGCGTCCACGGCCTCCTGCGCGTTCATGCCGTAGTCGATCACGTTGAGGATCGTCGTCAGCACGGTGTTGATGATGGTGCGGCCGCCCGGCGTGCCGGTGACCATGAACAGCTGGCCATCCTTCGAGACGATCGTCGGCGCCATGCTCGACAGCATGCGCTTGCCTGGTCGCGCCAGGTTCGGGTTGGTGCCGATCAAGCCGCGCTCGTCGGTGAGCCCGGGCGCGGCGTTGAAGTCGCCCATCTCGTTGTTCAGCAGGAAGCCGGCCCCGGGCACGACGATGCGCGAGCCGTAGCCGTATTCGAGGGTGTAAGTCATCGCCACCGCGTTGCGCTTGGCGTCGACGATCGACACATGCGTGGTCTCCGGTGACTCGCTGGTCCACGTGAACGAGGACGTCGACGATTTCGACGCCTTGTCCGGATTGATCGTCTTGCGCAGCCCGGCGGCATAGTCCTTCGAGATCAGCATCGGCAGCGGGATGTCCTTCTCGAAGTCTGGATCGCCGAGATACCGAGCGCGGTCCGCGAACGCGCGCCGCATCGCCTCGGCGGTGAGATGGATGTTCTTCGCCGAACCGTAGCCGTTGGCCTTGAGGTCGAAGCCTTCGAGCACGTTCAGCATCTGGATCACGGCCATGCCGCCCGAACTCGGTGGCGGCATGCCGATCACGTCGTAGCCGCGATACGTGCCCTTCACCACCGCGCGCTTCTTCGCCTGGTAGGCTTTGAGGTCGGCCATGGTGATCAGGCCGCCGTTGGCCCGCATCTCTTTTTCGATCAGGGCCGCGGTTTCACCTTCGTAGAATCCCGCGGGTCCCTGTTCGGCGATACGCGTCAGCGTGCGCGCCAGGTCCGGCTGCTTGAGGATGTCGCCGGCTTCATACGGCTTGCCGTTCTTCGAGAATTGCGCGAGCGACGCGGGGTACTTCTGGAAGTCGTCGAGCTGTCCGGCGAGCGAGCGCCCCAGGCCGTGCGACACCTCGAAGCCGTCGCGGGCGAGCTTGATCGACGGTTCGACCAGTTCCTTCCACGGCTTGGCGCCGGCTTCTTTCCACGCCAGGTGCAGGCCCGCCACGGTGCCCGGCACGCCGACCGACATGTGGCTGTTGTGGTGTTTGTCGAAGTCGTACTTGCCGTCGGTCATCCACATTTCCGGCGACGAGCGCGACGGCCCGATCTCGCGGAAGTCGTACGCGGCCGGCTCGCCGGTGGCGGGCCGGTAGACGATGAACCCTCCGCCGCCGATGTTGCCGGCGGTCGGATGCGTGACCGCCATCGCAAGGCCAGTGGCCACGACGGCGTCGATGGCGTTGCCGCCGCCCTTGATCACGTCGAAGCCGATTTGCGAGGCGATGTCACTCTGGGTGATCACCATCCCCAGCCGCGCACGGTGGGGGGTCGAACCGGCCTGCAGCGTCAGGGACGCAATCGACAAAACACTGATGACAACGAAGAACGTCCGCCGGGTCATAACTGCCTCCGCGCGCAATTGTAAAGGGGTCTGGCACCTTTACATGCCATTTTGTTGCAATGCCTGCCGATCCCACTCACCTGGCGATCGCAATCCATGGCTGCGCCTGTTGAAAGTGTGGAAATGTCTGCATAGCCGACCGCCAGCCTGGTCTGCTGCGGGGGACGTGTGGGCATCGAGTTGCGCCCGCGCCTGACGATGTCGAACTCTTGCTTGAACGTGTGGCAGAAACTGCGCCGTCTTGCCGTGTTAAGGTGCCAGACCCCTTTACAATTCAGTCCTGCCGGATCGCGGTGACTGGATCCACTCGAGCCGCACGGCGCGCCGGCAGATAGCAGGCGAGTGCCGTGACTGCGACGATGAGGATCGGCAGCGTGGTGAACGTCAGCGGATCGCGCGTGGTGACGCCGAACAGCATGCTGCTCATCACGCGCGACAGCAGGAACGCCGCTGGCAGACCAATCGCGATGCCGGCAATCGCGTGTCCCACGCCTTGGGACACGACTGCCTGCGCCATCGATTCGGGGCGCGCGCCGAGGGCCAGGCGGATGCCGATTTCGCGCTCGCGCTGGCGCACCCGATAGGCGGCCACGCCATAGACGCCGACCAGGCCCAACGCGAGACCGGCGGCCGCGAAAATGGTGAGCAGGTAGCCCACCAGCCGCGGGCGGCCGAGCGTGCCGGCGATGAGCGTGGTGTACGGCTGCATCTCGGCGACCGGCACGACCGGATCGATCTCGAGGGCCAGCTGCCTGACGGCCGCGGCGATCTGCTCCGGCGGACCCTGGGTGCGCGCCACCATCGCCATCGGGAACATGAACGTCTGCGTCAGCGGCCGGAACAACTCAGGCAGCGGTGCGCGATCGAGGCTGATGTGCCGCACGTCGCCGACCACGCCGACGATCTCGATTGTTTCCTCCGTTCCCGTTCGACCGCTCGTCACCACCAGCGTGCGGCCGATCGCCGCCGGTGCATCCGTGAACAGCCGCCGCGCCATCGTCTCGTTGATGAGGGTGACCGCCTGCGAGTTGGTGACGTCGCTGTTGGTGAACAGGCGCCCGAATTTGAGCGGGATGGCCATGGCCTGGAAGTAGTTCGCGTGGACGAAGCGCCATCCCACGCTGGGAGACGGTGTGCCCGGCGGCAGCGGCTGATCCGATCGCCTCGCCGGCATCGTCCACGAATAGCCGCTCATTGGCAGATGGCCGGCGAGACCGACCTCGACGACGCCAGGCAGGGCGGCCACACGCGAGCGAACCTGCTCGAGGTACGGCAACCCGTTGGAGAGCGAGCGGTATTTGGATGTCGTCTGCAATCGGAACGTCAGCACCTTGGCCGGCGAGAAGCCGGGATCGACCCGCTGCAGGTTCCAGAGCGATCGCAGCATCAACATCGATCCGATCCCCAGCACCACCGCGAGAGCGATTTGCACCGCGACGAGCGCTCCGAGCGCGCGTCGGCGCGCGGGAGTGTCTGTGGTCCGCGACTGGCGCAGCAGCGGCTGCAGATTCGGACGTGCCGTCATGGCGGCCGGCAGCAGCGCCACGATCACCGCGACCACCACCGATGCGGCGAGCACCGTGAGCAACACCGTCCAGTCGAGCGTGATCTGTCCGACGCGTGGCACTTCGGCGGGGATGCGCGCGACGAGCGCCGGCAGCAGCGCGGCAGCGACACCGATGCCGGCAATCGACCCGAGGATCGCGAGCACCGCCTGCTCGGTGACGATCTGCCGGACGAGGCGCGCCCGTGAGGCGCCCAGCGCCGAGCGCAGCGCCATCTCGGTGACGCGCTCGATCGAGCGGCCAAGCACGAGCGTGCCGAGGTTCACCGCGGCCAGCATCAGGATCAAGCCGACGGCGCCAAGCAAGATCAACAACGCGGGACGCACGTCACCGGTGATCGACTCTTGTAGGGAAGTGACGGCCAGCGTCCTGCCCCAGTCGTTGCCACGGGCCAGGTCCTTCCTCATCGCGGGCACGAGGTCGACGATCTCGCGCGACGCGGCCGCTACGCTCACGCCGCGCGCGAGCCGCGCGAGTCCAAGCGAGAAGGTGGCCTTGTATTGCGGGCTCGCGACGTCGAATGGCAACGGCGCCCAGAGGTCCGTGCCGGGCTCGAACACTTCGAACCCTGGCGGCATCACGCCGACGATGGTGAAAGGCTCCTCATCGAGCCGGATGCCGCGGCCGATCGCATTAGGATCGCTGCCGAAGCGGCTGCGCCACAAGCTGTCGGACAACACCACGACGCGATGCTGTCCGGGCACGGCATCACCGGGTTCGATCACGCGGCCCAGCGCCGGACTGGCCCCAAGCGCGCGGAACAGGTTGTCGGACACGCGTCCGCCGGTGACTTTGATCGGCTCGCCGCCTTCCGCCACCAGGCCCATCATCCAGCCCGGCGACAGCGTCGCGATCTGCTCGAAGCTCCGCGTGCGGCCCTTCCAATAGTCGACGTCTTCGTACGAGAGGAAGAACCGGGGTCCGAGCGCAACCAGGCGCTCAGGCTCGGGGTAGGGCAGGGGCCGCAGCAACACGCCGCGGACCACGGAAAACACCGCGGTATTCGCGCCGGCGCCAAGCGCGAGCAGCACGATGGCGACCGCGGCGAACCCAGGCCGCCTGAACACGTTGCGAAGGGCGAGCGAAAGGTCGGGCAAACGCATGCCGCTTTGACGAGGCAGATGCCCGCATCGTTAGCGGCTCTGTGGTGGTCCGCCTTTAGGCGGAGCGACGGTGCATTTTACTGCTTGGTCTTGATCGGAGTGTCGTCCCGGTTGCCCCATTCCTCCCAGGAGCCGTAGTAATTCGACAGCTTGGTGAGGTCGTGCCCGATCAGGGCCAGGGTAAAGAGATCGTGCGCCGCGCGCATGCCAATCTGGCAATAGGTCGTCACCTCGTCGTTCGCGGCAATGCCCTTGTCGCGATAGAGCTTTGCGATCTCAGCGGCGGGCTTGAACGCCTTCGTCGCCGGGTCCAGCGTGTCTTCCCAATACACGGGAACAGACGACTCGATGAACCCGCCGCGCTTGATGTTGCGCAGGTCCTTGCCGTCGATCTCCCCCTGCGTGCGCGCGTCGACGAGCTTGATGCGGGGGTTGTTGATCGCGGCTTTCACCTGATCGGCCGTCGCCACTTTCACCGTACCAGCCTTCACGGCAAACGTCGACGCAGCCGGTTGCGGCACGGTGGCCGTCGTGGCGCGCTGTTCGGCCATCCACTTCACCCAGCCGCCGTCGAGTACCGCGACGTTCGCATGGCCGTAGTGATTCAGGAGCCACCACAACCGCGTCGCATAGATGCCGCCGCGCTCGTCATACGCAATCACGCGGGTGCCATTGGAAATGCCGAGGCGCGACATCAGTGCCTCGAACTCCTGCGGGGTGGGCAAGAAGGTCGGGGGCGCCTTCGGGTTGCGAATCCAGTTGTTGTCGAGGAACACCGCCTCTGGAATGTGCCCTTCGGCGTAGCCGCGGGCGCGCATGTCGACGATGCGGATGTTCGGATCGGTGAGATGTTGCGCGAGCCACGCGGTGTCGACGAGGAGTTCCGGGCGCGCGTAGGCCCCGCCTTGCAGACCCAGCATCAGAGCGAACACGACAGCCATGCGTCCGATTGTATGACGCATCGCCGCGGTGGAAATGTCAGAATGGCGGGCAACGCGTATGACGACTACGGTCCCGGTTTCCTCGAAGCTCCCCGATGTCGGGGTCAGCATCTTTGCCGTCCAGACCCGGCTGGCCAACGAGCACAAGGCGATCAACCTGTCGCAGGGCTTTCCGGATTTCGATTGCGATCCGTCGCTGGTCGAGGCGGTAGCGAAGGCGATGCGCGAGGGCCACAACCAGTACGCGCCGATGCCGGGCGTGCTCGCGTTGCGCGAAGGCATCGCCGCGAAGGTCGAGCAGCTCTATGGCCCCAAGTACGATCCGACGACCGAGGTCGTGGTGACGTCCGGCGCCACCGCGGGCCTGTTCGCGACGCTGACCACGTTCGTCCGGCCCGGTGACGAGGTGGTGCTGTTCGAACCCTGTTACGACTCCTACGTGCCGGTGATCCGCCTGAGCGGCGGCACGCCGGTGTTCGTCAGCCTCCGCTATCCCGACTATGCCGTGAACTGGGACGAGGTGCGCCGCGCGATCACGCCGCGCACGCGTGCCATCCTGGTCAACACGCCGCACAACCCGACCGGCACCACCTGGTCCGCCGACGACATGCGGCAGCTCGCCTCGATCGTCGACGGCACCACCATCATCCTGATCGGCGATGAGGTCTACGAGCACATCATCTTCGACGAGCGCCGGCACGAAAGCCTGCTGCGCTATCCGGACCTCCGCGAGCGGGCGGTGGTGATCAGCTCGTTCGGCAAGACGTTTCACACCACCGGATGGAAGGTGGGGTACTGCGTCGGGCCACAGCCGCTGATCGCCGAAGTGATCCGCGTGCACCAGTTCATGACCTTCACCGTGCACACCCCGTCGCAGGTCGCCTTCGCCGAGTTCGTGCGCAAGGATCCGTCGGCGAAAGACCTGGCGCCGTTCTATCAGCAGAAGCGCGACCAGTTCCTCGATCTCACCGCCGGGTCGCGGTTCCGTCCGCTGCCATGCGGCGGCACCTACTTCCAGCTGTTCGACTACTCGGCGATTTCCAGGGAAACCGACAAGGAAATCGCCCATCGGTTGATCGTCGAGCACGGCGTGGCCTCGATCCCCGTTTCGGCGTTCCTCTATAAAGATCCGGGCGGTCCCGTGCTCCGCTTCTGCTTCGCCAAGAGGGACGAGACGCTGCGCGCCGCCGCCGAGCGGCTGGTGAAGGTCTAGACGATTTGCCGCAGGTAGTGGGCAGCGCCGCGCGACTGGCTCCACTGCTTTGGATAACCCAGCGACACTTCTTCGAAGCGCACGCCGTCGATCACCTTCGACGATCGCAGATGCAGGTGACCATAGACCACGGCTTCGACGTTGAAGCGGCGATGCCAGTCGTCGGTCTTCGTTGTCCCGCACCAGATCGAGAAGCGCGGGATCCGCGGCAGCACCGCGAGATCGCGGCGCAGCGGAAAGTGCGCGGCCAGGATCAGGCGCACATCCGAGGGGAGCGCGGCGAGCCGGGTGTGGGTGGCCTCGACACGCGCGGCACACCAGGCGTCGCGCGTCGGATAGGGATCCGGCGCCAGGAGATCTTCATCGGCGGATCGCACACCCGTTTGCGTGGCCCAGTCCACCGCGCGAT
>JALDXK010000042.1:0-18095 GCA_032155105.1 Acidobacteriota bacterium | reverse complement strand
CGCCGAACCTGTCGCTGCAGGTCTACGCGGAGCCGTTCGTGTCGGCAGGCTCGTACACGAACTACAAGGAACTGGTCGACGGCCGCGCGCCCAACTACGCGGATCGGTATCGCGCCTACGCGTATAGCGGCAACGCCGATTTCAACATCCGCTCGTTCCGCGCCACCAACGTGCTGCGCTGGGAATACCGCCCGGGATCGGCGCTGTTCGTGGTGTGGCAGCAGGGCAAGACCGACGATCAGGAATACGGCGACTTCCGCTTCGGCCGCGACTTCAGCGGCGTGTTCAACGCCCCCAGCAACAACGTGTTCCTGATCAAGTTCAGTTACTGGCTGAATATGTAATGATCGCCCTGTGTCGCTCGGCAAGAACATCCGCGACTTCTTTCACGGCGCTGCCTACGGAGCCTACGAGCGCGAGCTGCGCTTGCAGGCCGCCGAGCTGAACGACCTCTTTCTGCTGCTCTGCTACATGGAGATCGTCGGGTTGCCGAACCCGGCGACCCTGTACCTGCTCGACGTCTACCCGTACCTGTTAGAGCAGTTCCATCACTGGCACCGTCGCATGGGTATGGATCGATCGCCGCTCGGCACGCTGCCATGCTGCTAGCCACCGATTTGACACCGATTAGGCACCGATGAAGACGCTCCGGCCGCTCATCGACAAGAAGGTGCTGTTCTTCGGCGGCAAGGGTGGCGTCGGCAAGACGACCTGCGCGTCGGCGGTGGCACTGGCGGCCAGCCAGGCGGGCAAGCGCGTGCTGCTGGTCTCGACCGACCCAGCGCACTCGACGTCCGACATCTTCGAGCGGCCGATCGGGCCCGAGCCGGTGCAGCTGCTGCCGAACCTGCACGGCCTCGAGATCGATGGCGCCTTCGAGTCGCGTCGCTACGTGACGGAGGTCAAGGAACACATCAAGGGATTGTTCGGTCCCCACATCCTCAAGGAAGCCAACCGGCAGATCGATCTCGCCGTCAGCATGCCCGGCGCCGAGGAAATGGCGCTGTTCCACCGCATCGGCACGCTGATCAGGGGCGAGGACGATCGCTTCGACCTCATCGTCTTCGACACTGCGCCCACCGGGCACACCCTGCGGTTGATTCGCATGCCCGAGCTGATGGAAGCGTGGATCCGGGCCCTGTCGCGCTCGCGGCGCGCGATGCTGGGCATCGACCAGGACGATGCGAAGGATCCGGTGATGATTTCGCTCGGCGAGCGCCTCGAGCACCTGCGGGAGTTCCGGGCGCGGCTGCTCAGCCCGCGGGTCTGCGCGTTCGTGCTGGTGATGGTCGCCGAGCGTCTGCCGATCGAGGAAACGGCGCGGGCCATCGAGCAGTTGCAGGAAGCCGGGGTGACCATCGGCGGTCTCGTCGTCAACCGCATCCTGCCCGAGACCAGTCCCGATCCGTTCCTGCGTGCGCGCCACGACCAGGAGCAGATCTATCTCGACGAGATCGAGCGGCGATTCGCGTCCCACCTGCGGGTGCGCGTGCCGCAGCTGCCGTCGGACGTGCACGGGGTGCGCACGCTCGAACACCTCGCCGGTGTGCTGGCCAAGGAGAAAACGCTCGCATCATGACCATCGATCAACCGCAGGCCGCGGAGTTCAACGCGTTCTATGCCGGCTACATCGGCAAGGTGGCCGAGCGGGGTCCGGTCGCCCTGCTTCAGGATCAAATCAAGAGCTTCGAGACGCTGCGGTCGCTGTCCGAGCAGGCTGCCGGCTCTCGCTACGCGGAAGGCAAGTGGACGGTGCGGGAGCTGCTCGGGCACGTGTGCGACACCGAGCGATTGTTTTCCTATCGGCTCCTGCACATCGTCCGCGGCGACCAGGCGCCGCTGGCCGGCATGGACGAGAAGGTGTGGAGCGCGAACGCGCCCCACGATCGCCGCCCGCTGACGGAGATCGCCGACGAGATGATCGCCGTGCGCCGCTCGACCGTGAAGCTGGTCGAGTCGCTCGATCCCGAGGCGCTCGCGCGCACCGGCGTGGCCAACAACTTTCCGATTTCCGCACGCGCCCTGGTGTGGATCCTGCCAGGGCACGCGCAGCATCATCTCGACGTGCTTCGCGAGCGCTACCGCATCGAGATCTAAACAGGCCGACAGGCCATCAGGCCACACCGGTCACCGTTGTTGCGTGCTGGAGCTTTGCGGCGTGAGCCGCGTCACGCTCTCGGTGACCGAGTCCACCTTCTTTCGCGAGTAGGCAATCGGGAAGTAGCGTCCTTCGGCCCACAGCGTGAACAGGTCACGGTAATGCGGCGAGTCGGGATCACCCGACTGCCCGGGCGTGTTCAATCCTACCGAGTTATCCCAGTCTTCGGTGTCGGCGATGATCTTCAGCGATCCACCGGAGCCCTGGTTGTCGGCGTTGCCAGTGGCGCTGACGGTCATGCCGTCACCGCCGCGCGGCAGCGGACCCACTCCCAGCTTCGCGCGCGTCGCCGCGTTCACAGCGTTCGAGAGCGGATGCCTGATCAGCGCGTGGTGATACTTCTCCTGCCCGTACTTCCACGCCTGCATGTCGGGGCCGAAGCGCGTGGTGAGTTCGGCCACCGCTTCGTCCATGCTCTTCGCGACAATGGCATCGCGACCCGCAATCGGATCCATCTGTGCCGTCTGCGCACTCGGTGGCCCGAAGCGGCCGTCGGGCGCCTGCAGCCAGTCGATCAGTTTCTTGGTCGAGCCGAAGTTCGCGCCAACGGCCTTGCGTAGCGCCGCGGGGACCACCACCTCGCGCGCGTTGACGAGGAGCCGCCGCTGCCACATCGCGTAGATGCCGGCCTGCACCGAATCCTTGTCGAGCACGTAGTTCCACGTGGTCAGCATGTCGCGGGCACGCGCGCTCGCCGGATTCGACAGCGTCACGTGCCGCAGCAGCGGCAACAGCGCGCGGGCGACGACCGACAGGTCGTCGTTCTGCAGGTTGATCATTTCAGAGACGTTGAACTTGCGTCCCGACCCGAGCACTTCTTCGATTCGCGAGGCGCGGAACGGATCCGACCACGTCACCTGCAGCAGGTCCTTGTATTGATAATCCTTCGGCATCAGGAAGTTGTTCGCCGTGGCAATGAAGCCGCGATCGGGGTTCACCTCCGACGGCAGCGACGTGATCGGCAGGTAGCCGTCCCACTCGTAGCGCCCGTCGCCGGGCACCGGCAGCACGCCGCTCCAGTTGCGGCGAATCGGCTGGATGCCGGCGGCCTGCCAGCCGATTGTCCCCGTGCGATCGACCCAGACCATGTTCTCCGACGGCATGTGGTTGAAGCTCGTCGCGGTGCGGAACTCCTCCCACGTGGTGGCCTGGTTCATGCGCAGGCTCGAGAGGTACGGCGCACCGCCGGGCTCGAGCCAGCCGGCGCGGAGTGCGTAGGCCTTGCGGTTCGCGCGATCCTCGTAGAGCACCGGCCCGTGGCGCGTGTATTTCAACTCGACCGCCTCCGGCTTCTCGCCTTTGATCGGAATCGATTCGCTCATCACGCGCATCGCTTCCCATCCGCCGCGATAGCGATACTCGTTCGGATTGGCCGGGTTGGTGTCGTAAACGTAAAGGTCTTCCGCATCCTGCCCGAAGATGGTCAGCCCCCACGCGCCGTGTTCGTTGTGGCCGATCGAGATGCCGGGCAGGATCGGCTCGCCGCCGCCGATTACGTTCCAGCCCGGCGCGACCAGGTGCACCCAGTAGCGCAGCGACGGCGCCGCGACCACACGGTGCGGATCATTCGCCATGATTGGAAATGTCGAGAAGGTGCGCGATCCGGAGACCACCCAGTTGTTCGAGCCGATGTCGCGCGGGTCCACTTCGAGATCCAGTGGACCTGCGGGATCCGGCGCTATGGAGCGCGATGGCTTTTGCGATCGCTGTTCGATCTGTCGCTGATCTCCAGCGACCGCCGAAGCGGCCGCTCTCCATTCCGCGCCGACATTCTCGGGCCGGAACTCGACGCTGGCCCGGAACGCGGAGTAGATCGCCATCACGTCGTCCGGGAACGTGCGCGGATCAATCGCCGCATCGAGCTCGAAGCGCGGGTTGCCGCCCTGGAAATTCATCAGGTCGCGCACGGTCTCGATGTTGGTCGCCTTGATCGCGCGGAGCGAGCGCACTTCTTCGCCGAGATTGCCGGCCAGCGCCTGGTGGCGCGAGATCACCACCGCCGGCGTCCAGCGGCCCGGCTTGATGCCGAGCATGCGGAACTCCAGCGGCAGCAGCGTGGGCGTGCGCTCGGTCTCGCCGATGTAGGCGTTCACGCCACGCACGTAGGCTTCGATGATCGCCTTGCCGCGCGGATGGTAACGATTCAGCTCCTCGTCCAGGTCGCCGCGGAACATGTGCAGACGCGCGCCCGTGTCGCGCAGCAACTCGCGGCGTCCGAGGATCTCGGCCACCGTGCCCGTAGCCTGGCGCCGCCACACCTCGAACTGGAACAGCCGATCGCGCGCCGCGGCATACCCCTGCGCGAAGAACAGGTCGGCTTCGTTCTGCGCGTAGATGTGATTGATGCCCCAGCGGTCGCGAAGGATGTCGACCGGCTGCGACAGGCCCGGCATCTGGATCGCCGTGATCGGCGCTTGCGCCGATCCTGTCGAGAGCATCGTGGCGAGAACGAGACCGATGGTGAGGAAGCGAGCCATATCAACCTCCGCCGCGCCCGCGGTGGCGGGCTTTTCGCGCACTATACTTCTATTGAATGAAGTTCGCCCCGGAATACGTCACCAACGTCCTCAACGACAACTTCGAAGACGCCAAGGAACTCTTGCTGGCGCCGTTGATGGCGATCAATTACGCGCATCTCGTGATGCTGGCGGAGCGGGGCATTGTGTCGGCGGCCGACGCGCGGTCGCTGCGCGACGCGCTCGACAGTATCTCGCTCGACCGTGTCCGCCAGGTGCTCTACGACGGCACCTACGAAGACCTCTTTTTCTACATCGAGCGCCTGATCGACCAGGCATGCGGAGCCGACGTCGCCGGCCGGCTGCACACCGCCCGCAGCCGCAACGATCTCGCCATGACGATGTATCGGATGCGGCAGCGGGAGTTCATTGCCGCGCTGGCGTCGGCGACGCTGGATTTGCGCGAATCGCTGATCGCCCTCGCCGGCCGTCACCAGGAATCGGTCTACGGTGCGCACACGCACACCCAGCCCGCCCAGCCAACCACGGTGGCACACTACCTGCTCGCGATCATCGAGCAGCTCGAGCGGGATACGGTGCGCCTGGCCGCGTCCTACGAGTCCACCAATCGCAATCCGCTGGGCGCCTGCGCGATCACCGGCACGGGTTTTCCGATCGATCGCGATCGCACGAGCGAGCTGCTCGGCTTCAGCGGCCCGACCGGCAACACCTACGGCAGCATCGCGACCGTGGATTACCTGCTGGAAAGCGTGTCGGCCACGAGTGTGCTCGTCGTCGGCCTCGGCCGCGTCATCCAGGATTTCCTGCTGTGGTGCACGATGGAGTTCGGCTACCTGCGCTTGAGCGACGGCTTCGTGCAGGGCAGCAGCATCATGCCGCAGAAGCGCAACCCGGTGGCGCTCGAGCACGCGCGCGCGATTGGCAGCAAGGCGGTGGGCCAGGCGCAGGCCATCACCACCACCGTCCACAACACGCCCTTCGGCGACATCGTCGACACCGAAGATGATCTGCAGCCGCTGATTGCTTCGATGTTTCGCGACGCGACGCGCATGGTGACGCTGGTGGCGGCGGCGATGCGGCTGGCCGACTTTGACGTCGAGAAACTAGCCGCGCGTGCCGGTGATCATGGCACCACGTTGACCGAGCTTGCCGACACGCTGGTGCGCGATCACGGGCTGTCGTTCCGGTCGGCACACGCCATCGCGGCATTGTTGCTGAAGGCGCGGACCGAAGATCCGGAGGTGGCGCTGTCGGGCGCGCTCGCACAGGCGTCGGCCGCGATCCTCGGCCGCCCGCTCGACTACAGCGAAGCCGATCTGCAGCGCATCATGAGCCCCGGGCATTTCGTGCGCGTGCGCACCACGCACGGCGGCCCGGCGCCCGCCGAAACGGGCCGCGCCATTGCCGAGTCGTCGCGGCTCCTCGACCGCGATCGCGACGCCTGGAAGTCTCGGCGGGCCGAACTCGATCAGGCCGAGCAGCGGCTCGCGGCGCGGGCGAGCGGGTTATGACCACGATGGAGCGCACTTACGTGCGCGTCGTCATTGTCTGGGTCGCGACGCTCGCGGCGCTGTACGTCTTCCAGTCGTTCTACACCCTATAGATGTCGGCGATCGACTGGACGATCATCGGGCTCTATCTCGTCTGGATCGTGTGGGACGGCATCAGGCTGAGCCGCAACACCGGCAAGCTCGAAGGCTACTTCCTGGCCAGCAAGAGCCTGCCGTGGTGGGCCGTCGGATTGTCGGTGATGGCCACGCAACTGTCGGCGATTACCATGGTCAGCAGCACGGGCCAGGGCTATGCCGACGGCATGGGCCTGCTGCAACAGTACTACGCGCTGCCGGTCGCGATGATCATCATCGCGGTCACGTTCGTTCCATTCTTCCGTCACGCCAACGTCTATACCGCCTACGAATATCTCGAACGGCGCTTCGACGCGAAGACGCGCTCGTTCACGGCGCTGCTGTTCCTGCTCTCTCGCGGCATGTCCACCGGCGTGGTGATCTCCGCACCCGCGGTGGTGCTGTCGGTGATGATCGGCGCCGACGTGGCCGCGGTCTGCCTGTTGCTGGCGGTGCCGACGGCGATCTACACGATGTATGGCGGCGTCCAGGCGGTGGCGTGGACCGACGTCAAACAGATGTACTTGATCGTGTTCGGCCTCGGCGCGGCGGCCGTGGGGCTGATTCTCGGCCTGCCTGACACGGTGAGCCTGAACGAGGCCCTCCACGTCGCTGGTTCGGCCGGGAAGCTGCAGGTGTTCAACTTCTCGACGGATCCATCCGTGCGGTTCACGTTCTGGACCGGCACCCTCGGCGCACTGTTCCTGTTCCTGTCGTATTTCGGCACCGATCAAAGCCAGGTGCAGCGGTATCTCTCCGCGAAGTCGGTGGACGAGGCGCGGACGTCGCTCTTCATGAGCGCCTACTGGAAGATTCCGCTGCAGGCGCTCGTGATGATCATCGGCGTCTTCATGTTCGTCTTCTACCTGTTCACGCCGCCGCCGATGCTGTTCAACGCCGTGCACGACCAGCGCGTGCGCCAGAGCGAGCGGGCGGCCGAGTACCAGGCACTCGAGCAGAAGTTCTCCGCGTCGTTCGGGGCGCGTCGACTGGCGGCCCTGCAACTCGCCGAGGCCGAGAGCGTCGGCGATGAAGGAGCCATCGCGACCGAGCGCGCCGCGTTCCTCGGCCACGAGCAGCAGGTGAAGGCGGTGCGCGCCGAGGCGATCGCGCTCGTCAAACAGATATCCGGCGACAACACGTATAACGACATCAACTACGTCTTCCCGACCTACATCGTCACGCAGATGCCGGTGGGGCTGATCGGGCTGTTGATGGCGGCGATCTTCGCCGCGGCGATGTCGACCATTGCCGGCGAGCTGTCGGCCCTCTCGACGTCGACGGTCATGGACTTCTACAAGCGATGGGTCCGAGACGATGGCGACGAGGCGCACCTGCTGTTCGTGTCGAAGGTCGCCATGCTGTTCTGGGCGATCTTCGCGTCGGTGGTGGCGATCTGGGCCGTCGAGCTGGGCTCGCTGATCGAAGTGGTGAATCGCTTCGGCTCGTTTTTCTACGGCTCGATTCTCGGCGTGTTCCTGCTGGCCATCGGCTGGCCGCGCGCCACCGGCACGGGCGCCTTCATCGCGCTCATCGCCGGCATGGCCGTGGTTGGCTACGTCGCGGCCAACACCTCGATCGCCTTCCTCTGGCACAACCTGATCGGCGCCGTCGTGGTATTCGTGGTCGGGATGATCGTCAGCGAACTCACCGGCCCGCGGAAGTCTTGAATGGGACGGCCCCTTCTTGTGGCACTGGTTGGTGTGATCCTGCTGATGGTCGTCTCGTGGACGATTGGCGAGTGGCTGCGACAACGCAAGGGCCGGAAGCGCTAGAGTTTGTCTAAGCCGTCCTTCCCGATCACCACGTTCCAGACGAGACACTCGTACTGCACGACGCCGGCCTGATAGTACGGATCCGCATCCCGGATCGCATCAAGCGCTTGCTGCGGGTTGTCGTCGGGAACCCTGACGAGAAACATGCCGCTGAACCGCGGGTCGTGGGGCCCAGCCGCCAGAAGCGTACCCTCTTCTTTCAGCTTCCGTTGGAACGCGCGGTGGGCTTCCTGGTGGACGAGGACTTCTTCAAGGGGCCGCCGGTAGCGGACGAGGCAGAGGGCATACATCCGCTAGAGGATACCGCGAGGGGCGTCCAGCCTTCAGACGTCTGAGTCCCACAGACGGACACTTCAGGAAGCCCCGCCAACCGTTTCACTGCCGTAACCGTCTGTTGTTCTTGAAGTTGCGAGGATCGGCCAACCTGGTACGGTCCTAGCTAGATGTGAGGCCGAACGGGTACGACCATGGCGCTACCACGAACCACCACCGACCGTCCGAGACAGCTCCCCAAGAGCCGCTTTTGGCCGCGACTTTTCAGCTTCGTCAGTGTGAGCGCCATCACGATGGCGCCGGTCGCGGCGCTGTCGTTGTGGTTGTTGATCAGCGACCCGGTGACGGCCGCCGCGGTGATGGAGCGGGGCGACCTGCTTCCCGTGCTCGGCGCGCTCGCCAAGATCGTCGGCAAGGCGTTCGCCGCGATGTTGGCAATGCTGTAGCCTCCGCGCTCTCCGTTCTTCTCCGTGCTCTCGGAAGGGCCGGAATCGGAATCAGAATCGTATCGTCCTGACAATCTTGGCAACGCCTCTTCGATCCAAAGTGCCAAAGCCGGTTCCGGCCTCGTCTTGCCAGTTTTGTGTCCAGATGAAGAACACGTCGTTGCCCGGCTTTTGAATCCACCGGAAGCGCAGCTGCCAGCCGACCTCGCCGCTCTCTGAGTCGTACTGCACGTTGTTCGACAGAGACATCCACGGGCTGAACTGCGTGCGCGCGTCGAGGCGATAGAGCTTCGTCGTGAAGGCGCCGGCCGGCAGGTGGACGTCATTGAACTCACCCGACAGTTGCAGCGAGAGGCCCGGGCGCGGGCGAATGGTGAGGTCGAGATTCCACTCTGCCCGCTCGCCGTCCCAGAAATCTCCGAACGAGTACTCGACACGGCCGGAGAGCATGCGATGCTCGGCGCCGTCGTAGACCACCTGGTACCGCAGCCAGTCGTAGCTGCCGCCCATCGGCAGGATCACGCCGTCGCTGATCTCGAAGTCCTCGTCGAGGTTCTCCGTCTGCCTGAACAGCTGGACCTCGATGTTGTCGCCGCTGTCGAATTCCAACTCCATCGGCGTGAACCCGATGTTGCGATCGACGACGTGGTTGTCGAGATTGAGATTGATGTCGGCGTCCGCCCGTAGCCGCATGCCGCGGAGCCAGGGATGGTTTTCGAAGCGCGGCGCCCAGTTGACCTCCGGGTTCCAGTTCCGGTAATTCCGTCGCGGCGTGAAGCCGACCGCCGCGTTGTACGCCGGCTGCACCTCTTTGAACGACACCTCGGCGTTATACGGATCCCGCGACACGCTCGCGTGCCACCCGTATGAATCGCTGCGTCCTTCAGGTGACCGTTCACCCTCGTCGGTGAGGAACGTTGGCGTGGAGGTGTGCACGTACCACGCGCCCGAATCGAGCGTCGAGCCCTTGATGAAGTCCGGTGTCGCGATCGTGACGTCGGCAGCGGCGGTGTGTCGCGGCTCGATGATCGACTCATGCGTCGCGCGGCGCGTGTAGAGCATGCCGGCGTGCGACTGCGTTCCAAAACGCCGCTTGACGCGCGCCACCGTGAAGTCCTCGCCCTTGAGCGTGAACGGCCCTGCCTCGTCGCGAAACTCGTCCTCTCTCGTCCGCACCTGCAGCAAGCCGACGTCGTAGCGGCTCGCCTGGCCGATCAGCTTCGCACCGTAGAGAATCGGCTGCGGCTCGCCGGCGTTGAGGCCGATGCGCCGGCTGAAGAACGGGCTCTCGTCGCCTCCCGGAAACTCGAAAAAGTTGGCGCCGTCGAGAAAGAACTCGCGCTTCTCCTCGAAGAACAGCGGAAACCGGGTCAGGTTGGTGCGCCGCTCGTCCACTTCTGTCTCGGCAAAATCCGTATTGAGCGAGAAGTTGGCCTTGAGCGCCGGCGTGACGTTATAGAACGCGTCGAGCCCGATGTCGCCGTCACCCGTGGTCGCCGGCTGGCTGCGGCCTGGCGCGGCGCTCGCCGAGCCCAACAGATACGGCTTGAGGTCGAGGCCGATGCCCTGCGAAATGTCGTCGATGCCGGCAATGCGGCCGGCGTTCGACATGCGCGTCAGGCCTTCGTCGCGCAGCCATCCGGTCCACAGGCTTTCCTCGTTCTTCCGCTTCACCGTGCGCTGGAAATTCGCGCCCCACGTGGCGGTGTCGGGATCGAAGTTCACGGTCTTGAACGGGATCTCGATCTCGGCCGTCCAGCCGATGCTGGTGCGCCGCACGCGCGCCACCCAGATGCCGTCCCACGACTTGTTCATCTCGCCGCCAAAGCCGCCGCCGCCGGTCGGACTCGTGATCAGCCCGTCGCCCATCGCCCCCGACGGATTGATCTCGAAGAAATACCCGGTGCGCCCGTCGAAGAACGGATCGATCGAGAACATGAAGCGATCGTCCGCTTCGAACGGCTGGTCGCGCTGCATCTGGTTGCCCAGCAGCCGCGTCGGCTCCGAGTCGAAGCAGATCACGCCGAGGACGATGCGATCGCGATCGAACAGGACGCGGACCTCGGTCCGCTCCGTCGCCGGGGCGCCGTTATCCGGATCCCGCTGCAAGAAGTTGGTGGCCGGTGTGGCGCGCTGCCACGCAGCCTCGTCCGGAGCGCCGTCGAGGACCAGGGTCTCGCCCTCGGCGAGCCGGTGCGCGCGCACTTCGGGACGCGCCGCTTGCGCAAGAGCGTCGGCGGCGCACAGGAGGAAGGCGACGAGAACAATAAGATGAACCAAACTCCTAATATACGCACATGGCGACGCTGACGTTTCTCGGGGCCGCGCGGACGGTGACCGGCTCCAAATACCTTCTCGAGGTGGATGGCCATCGCTTCCTGATCGACTGCGGGCTGTTCCAGGGTCTCAAGGATCTGCGGCAGCGCAACTGGTCGCCGCTCCCGCTGCCGCCCGAGACCATCGAGGCCGTCATCCTCACGCACGCGCATATCGACCACACCGGCTGGCTGCCGAGGCTCGTTGCACAAGGATTTACTGGGCCGGTGTACTGCACCGGCGGCACTGCCGACCTCTGCCGCCTCGTGCTGCCCGACGCCGCGCACCTGCAGGAAGAGGACGCGAAGTTCGCCAACCGGCGCGGCTACTCGAAGCATCACCCGGCGCTGCCGCTCTATACCCAGGCGGACGCCGCCGAGGCCCTGTCGCGGTTACGGCCGTCGCCCTTCGGCACGAAGGTCGCGATCGGTCACGGCTTCGAGATCGAGTTCATCAACGCCGGGCACCTGCTCGGCTCGTCCTGCGTGCTGCTGGCGCGTGCCGATCGCAGCGGCCAGCGGCTGCTGTTCGGTGGCGATCTCGGACGCTACGATCGGCCGATCCTTCCCGATCCTTCGCCCGGCGTCGACGCCGACGTGTTGCTGCTCGAATCCACCTACGGCGATCGGGCGCACCCTCCCGACGATGACGGCGCGGTGCTGGCGCGGATCATCAGCGAGACGCACGCGAAGCGCGGGAAGGTCATCATCCCCGCGTTCGCGATCGGCCGTGTCGAGGAGTTGCTCTACTGGCTGTTCAAGCTGGAAGACGACAAGCGGCTGCCGGAGATGCCGATTTACGTCGACAGCCCGATGGCGATCAGTGGCATTGCCTACTACCAGGCCCGCACCGGCGAGCTCGACAAGGAGATCCTTGCGATGCGCCGCAAGTTGCCGCGTTTTACGCCGATCAAGGCGGCGCACGAGTCGAAGGCGCTGGTCGAGAACGACCATCCGGCCATCATCATCGCCTCCAGCGGGATGGCCACCGGCGGGCGCGTGGTGCACCACCTGCTTGCAGGATTGTCCGATCCGCGCAATACCGTGCTGTTCGTCGGCTTCCAGGCCGCCGGCACCCGTGGCCGGATGCTGATTGATGGTGCACAAACTGTGAAGATGTTCGGGCAACACGTGCCCGTTCACGCAAGAATAGAGAGGATCGACGGCATGTCGTCGCATGCCGACGCGGGTGAGATCGTCCGGTGGCTGCGCACCTTCCCGCGCGCCCCCCGCATGACTTACCTCGTGCACGGTGAGATCGTCGCGCAGGACGCGTTGAAGGTGCGCATCACCAAGGAGCTTGGCTGGCCGGTGCACGTGCCGGCGCATGGGGAGAAGGTAGACGTCGCGCTATGAAATCAGAAGTAATCCCGGTGGCGAGCGCGCCACCCGTCACCCGGCCGTATCTGCTCGAGCAGATCGACGATGCGGCCGTCGTGCAGTTGTATGCGGATGGGTTCGAGAACCTGTCGCTGCGTGAAAAAGCGCTGGTGTGGCATCTCTACCAGGCGGCCATTGCCGGACGCGACATCTATTACGACCAGCGTCATCGCCATAATCTCGGCATGCGGCATCTGCTCGAAGCGCTGATCCGGCATCCCGAGGGGATCCCGGCCGAGACCATGGCCGAGATCACGCGCTATACGAAGTTGTTCTGGATCAACACGGGTCCGTACAACAACCTGACGGCGAGGAAGTTCCTGTTCAACCTCGATCGCGCGCGGCTGATCGAGGCGATGGAGATCGCCGGGTCGAACGGCGCTGATTTCAAGCTCGACCCGACGGAAACCATCGCCAAGCGTGTCGAGATGTACGCGCGGATGTTCTTCGACCCCGACTTCGAGCCGATGGTCACGTCCAAGACGCCTGGCGAGGACCAGGACATCCTCGAGTCGAGCGCCAACAACTTCTATGTCGGTGTCACGATGGCCGACCTCGACGGCTTCGACGAGCAGCACCAGCTCAATTCGCGGCTGGTGAAGAAGGACGGGACGCTGGTCGAACAGGTCTACAAAGTGGGCGGCATGTACGACCACGAGATTACCAACGTGGTGCGCCACCTTCGCAACGCCGTGCCGTTCGCGCCGGCCCCGTTCGCCAGGGCGCTCGAGGCGTTGATTCGCTTCTACGAGACTGGCCTCGACAGCGATCGCGAGGCGTTCGACATCGCCTGGGTCCAGAACCGCGATTCCGCGGTCGACACGATGAACGGTTTCATCGAGGTCTACATGGACGCGCGGGGCATGAAAGGCTCGTGGGAAGGCCTCGTCTATTACACCAACCCCGAGAAGACCTCCAAGATCCGCGCGCTGGCCGAGCACGCGCAGTGGTTCGAGGACCACCTGCCGATCGATACGCGCTATCGCAAGCCGACCGTGCAGGGTGTGTCGGCCCAGGCGATCGAAGTGGTCGTCGAGGCCGGCGATTCGGGTCCGATCACGCCGATTGGCGTCAACCTGCCCAACGACCAGCGCATCCGCGAGAAGTACGGCAGCAAGTCGGTGTCATTGTCGAACGTGCTCGACGCCTACGAGCGTGCGTTGCCCGACAGCTATCGCCAGGAGTTTGCCTGGGACGCCGCCGAGGTCGAGCGGGCGAAGCGGTGGGGCGCGTTTGCGAGCGAGCTGACCACCGAGATTCACGAGGTGCTCGGCCATGGCTCGGGCCGCATGGCCGATCACATCCAGGTCACACCGCAGGACCTGCTGAAGGAGCAGTATTCGGCGCTGGAAGAAACGCGCGCCGATCTCGTGGCGCTGTACTTCGTCGCCGATCCGTACCTCTCGACGATCGGCCTGGTGCCCGCCGACGAGCAACAGGCCGTGGTGCAGACCGAATACGAGGCGTACGCGCGCAACGCGCTCGTGCAGCTGCGCCGCGTCCGCGAAGGCGCGCAGCTCGAAGAGGATCACATGCGCAATCGCCAGGCGATCGTGCATTGGTTGCTCGCCAACACCAAGGCCATCGACGTCCGGCGCCGACACGACAAGACCTACTTCGTGGTCATCGACGCCGACGCCTTCCGCGCCGGCGTGGCGCGGCTGCTCGCCGAAGTGCAGCGCATCAAGTCCGAGGGTGACTACGCCGCGGCCAGGCAGTTGTTCGAGACCTACGGTGTGCACTTCGATCCGGAGATGCGCGACGAAGTCGTGGCCCGCGTCGAGCACCTCAAGCTGTCGTCGTACACCGGCTTCGTGATGCCGCGGCTGGAAGCGGTGACGGATGCCGCCGGCACCATCACCGACGTGAAAATTTCGTACCCCTGCGACCTGACTTCGCAGATGCTCGAATTCTCGAACCCGGCGTAAAAAGGGAACCTGCTTCCGTTGTGCTTACCGTTTACGTCTGACGTAAAAAGGAACCTGCTTCAGTTCCACGTCAGAATTACGCGTGGCGTAAGACTATGCAGAAACTGCTAACAGTGTTGCTGTTACTGGCAACTTCGGCGAGCGCGCAGACGCTGCCCGGGGTAGAGGAGCGCATGCTGCAGGCCGAGGATGCGCGCCCGGTCACGGACGCGGGGCTCGCGGCGATCAAGGAAGGCCTGTCGGGACCGGGTCGCCGCAAGGCGATCCGCGCGATGGGCCGGTTCGAGCGGCCGGAGATGATTCCGCTCGTTGCGCCTGCCTTGAACGACGGCGTCGGCATTCGCGCCGAAGCCGCCAACGCGCTCGCGCAGATGGCGCGCACGCCGGCTGCCGTCGCCGACGTGCAGAAGCTCCTGCTGGCGCGGGCGGCCACCGACGCGAGCCTCAACACCTGGGAATCGTGGGGCGAAATTGCGGCCGCACTCGGCCGGCTCCCGTACGACACCGGTGAACAAGTGGCCGCGACGGAAGCCGTGCTCGTCACCGCCCTGCCGGCGCCAGACTCGATGACCGACGTCGAGACCGCGGCACTCGTGGGCGCGGTGCGCGGTTTCGAATCGCTGACCCGCACCATCCGCGCAAAGAAGCTACCGCCGCTCGGCGAGCGCACCTGGGACCTGCTGCGCTGGGCAGCCACGGCGCAGCGGCCTGCCGCCGATCCACGTTCCGCGGTCACGCGCCGGCTGGCGATGGCATCCCTCGTCACCGGCAACCAGGCCACCACCTCGGTAATCGAGCGTGGGCTGAACGACACCGACACCGAAGTACGGCGCTTCGCGGCCGTGGCCGCAGGCACCGACGCGCGCGTCGACGAGCGCGATCGGGTCCTGAAGATCGCGCTTGCCGACAGGGAGCCGCGCGTGCGTCTCGATGCGCTGCGGTCGTGGGGCCGGCTGCTGCAGAAGACGTCCTGCGCGCCGATCACCGCGGCGCTGGGCGATGCGAACATGCACGTCAAGCTGCAGGCGATCGATCAGTTGGGCGCGGAATGTCCGGTGGGACAGGGCGGTGCGCAGGAACTGCTCTCGATTGCGAAGAGCCTCAATCAGCAACCGCGCGCGTGGCATGCGCCCGCGCACGCCATCGTGTCGCTCGCCCGGCGTCATCCAGCGCTCGCCCGCGAGGCACTGCCGCCATTTCTGACGCACCAGACCTGGCAGGTGCGGATGTATGGCGCGCGGGCCGCCGGGGCGCTCGGACAGGTGCGCGAGCTTGGCACCCTGGCAATGGATCGCCATCACAACGTCTCCGAGGCCGCGTTATCGGCCCTGATCGACCTCAAGGCGCAGGAAGCCGTGACCGCAGCACTCGCGTTGATGGATCGCACCGACTACCAGCTGATGCTCACCATCGTGCGTGCGCTCGAGGACAACGCGCTGGCTTCTCGCGCGACGACGCCGTTGATTACCGCGCTCAGCCGAATTACGAAGGAACACAAAGACACGTCGCGCGACCCGCGCATGGCGATCCTCAATCGGCTCCAGGCCTATGCTGATGCCTCGCAGGCGATTCACATCGAGGGCTACCTGCGCGACTTCGATCCGGTGATCGCCCAGAAGGCTGCGGAGATGCTCACGGCGTGGACGGGTAAACCGCGGACGGCGGCGCCCCAGCCGCTGACGCCGCCGGGGGTGACCTCGGCGATGGTGGCGGCGTTGCGCGGCAAGGCCTTGCGTGTTCACATGGCCGGCGTCGGTTCGTTCGACATCGCCCTCGACGTCGATGCGGCCCCGCTCTCGGCGATCCGCATCGCGCGGCGCGCCGGCGAGGGCTACTACAACGGCCTGACCTTCCATCGCGTGGCGCCGAACTTCGTGATCCAGGGCGGCAGCCCGGGCGCGAACGAATACAGCGGCGACGCGTATTACATGCGCGACGAGGTGGGTCTTCACTATCGCGGCACCGTCGGCATCTCGACCCGCGGCCGCGACACCGGCGACGCGCAGATCTTCGTCAACCTGATCGACTCGCCCCGTCTCGATCACACCTACACGGTGTTCGGCACCGTGCCCAACGGCATGGCGGTCGTGGATGCGGTGCTCGAAGGGGATGTGATCGAGCGCGTCGAGCTGGTCAGCCGCTGAATGACGTCGTCTCGCCTTCCCACGAGTCTCGAACCGAACGCGCTGGCGCGGCTGATCCAGGCGAAGCGCCGCTCCGGCGTGTCGATCCTCGATCTCACCGAATCGAACCCGACCCGTGTCGGCCTGTCGTACCCGGATGATCTGCTGTCGACGCTCGCCGACCCCCGCGGGCTCGAGTACGATCCGCAGCCGCTCGGCCTGTGGTCGGCCCGCGCCGCCGTCGCCGCGGACTTTCGCCGCCGCGGCATCGTCCTGTCCGCCGATCGCGTGGCGCTGACGTCGAGCACCAGCGAGGCCTATGGGCTGCTCTTCAAGCTGCTCTGCGACGCTGGCGACCAGGTGCTCGTGCCGCATCCGAGCTATCCGCTGTTCGAACACCTGACCGAGCTCGAATCGGTGAGCGCGGTGCCGTACGCGCTCGAGTATCACGGCTCGTGGCGCGTCGATCTCGATTCGCTGCGCCGCGCCACCGGCGATCGCGCGCGCGCGATCTTGATCGTCTCGCCGAACAATCCCACCGGGTCGTTCCTGCACCGTGACGATCTCGCCGCGATCGCCGACCTGGCGGCCGAGAAGAATATTCCGCTGATCGGCGATGAAGTGTTTGCCGACTACACGCTCGATCCGGCTCCGGCCGCCACACACGTGCTCGCCGCCGGCCACGTCCTCGCGTGCAGCCTGGGCGGCTTGTCGAAATCGGCAGGGCTGCCGCAGGTCAAGCTCGGATGGATCGCCTTCGGTGGGCCCACGCAAAAGGTGGATGACGCGCTGGCTTCGTACGAGATCATTGCCGATACCTACTTGTCGGTGTCCACTCCGGTGCAGATCGCCGCGGCGGACCTGATCGAGCGCGGCGCCGCCATTCGCGTGCAGATCGTGGCGCGCGTGAAGCAGAATCTGGAGACCATGCGCACCCTGGCCGCGGCGTTCCCGGCCGTCACCGTCCTGCCGGTCGAGGGCGGCTGGACGGGCGTGCTGCAGGTGCCGTCAGTGCACGCAGAAGAAGCGCTGATCCTCGACCTCCTCGAGAAAGACGATGTGCTGGTGCATCCGGGTTACTTCTTCGACTTTCCGCGTGAGGCCTTCATCGTGGTGAGCCTCCTCGTGCCGCCACCGCTCTTCGACAAGGGCATTCGGCGGGTGCTGGCTCGCGCCGCGGGGCACGCATGATGCGGCGGCAAAGCGGCATTGCCGTGCCGCTGTTCTCGCTAGTGTCCGGCCGCAGTTGGGGCATCGGTGAATTTCGCGACCTGGCGGAGTTCGCCGGCTGGCTCACCGAGGCCGGCCAATCGGTGATTCAGATCCTCCCGATCCACGAGATGCCGCCGATTGAGACGTCGCCGTACTCGGCGATGACGGCGATGGCGCTCGACCCGATCTACCTGTCGCTGCCCGACGTACCGGACTTCGAGGGCATGGGCGGAGACGAGACGCTCGACGGCGCCGATCGATCGGAAATCGCGCATCTGCGCCAATCGCCGCGGATCGAGTACGGCGCGGTTCGGCGCATGAAGGAACGCTGGCTGCGGCGCGGCTTCGATCGCTTCCTCAAGATGGAAGTGGCGCGGGGCAGC
>JALDXK010000041.1:0-18255 GCA_032155105.1 Acidobacteriota bacterium | reverse complement strand
AACCTGCTCGGGATCCTCCCCGACGTGAGCCGCCGGCAGCAGGAGGACCCGGGGGAGGCCAACGAGCTGTCGGTGAAGCTGGAGCTCCAGGCCGACTGCTTCGCCGGCGTCTGGGCCCATTCGGCCTACGAGCAGAACCTGCTGGGCGGACCGTCGAGCCTGCGCGGGTTCGACACCGGCTACCAAGCCAACGACAACATCGCCGCGGCCTCGGCCGAGATTCGCATTCCGCTCACCTCACCGCTCTCGATCGGCCGGTTCGGTGTGAAGGTGTTCGCCGACGTGGGCACCGCCTACGCGCACGGGGCCAGGCTGGCGGACGAGCGTCTCGATGCCGGCTTCGGCGGTGGCGTCTACCTGCACCTGACGCTCGTCCGCCTCGGCCTCGACGTGGCCAAGGGCCGCAACGCCGACACCAAGTTCCACTTCGGCATGGGCGTCACGTTCAAGTAGACTCTCCGATTGGAGGGTCGCATGAGCCGTCTCACTGCGCTCAGGCTAGCCGTAGCCGTCACCATCGTCCTCAGCTTCGCGGGCGGCGCGATGGTCGCCTCGCAGAAGTCCGCCGCCACCATGGCCAAGACCGCGTCGGCGTTTCTCGACGGCCTGTCGGCCGAGCAGCGCGCGAGGGCGGCGCTGCCGTTCGAGGGCGAAGAGCGCCTGCGCTGGCACTTCATCCCCAACGAGATGTTCCCGCGCAAGGGCCTGATGATCAAGGAGATGAACGAGACCCAGCGCCGTCTCGCGCACGACCTGCTGCGCTCCGGCCTGAGCGCACGCGGCTACAACAAGGTCACGGCGATCATCGAGCTCGAAGACATCCTCAAGGCCATCGAGACCGGCGGCAAGATGGCGCGCAACAAGGAGGAGTATTACTTCTCCGTGTTCGGCACGCCGGCCGCGAAGGGCACCTGGGGCTGGCGCATGGAAGGCCATCACATTTCGCTGCGCTTCACCGTCGCCGATGGCGCCACGAAAGGCCACGTGTCGAGCTCGCCGATGTTCCTGGGCTCGAATCCCGCGGAAGTGCGCGACGGCGAGAAGATGGGCCTGCGCGTCCTCGCCGACGAGGAAGACGCCGCCCGCGCGCTGATGATGGCGCTGTCGCCAGACCAGCAGAAGCAGGCGACCATCAACGCCGTGGCGCCGAACGACATCGTCACGATGAACAAGAACGACATCACGCCGCTGCCCGACCAGGGCGTGACGTTTGCGTCGCTGCAGCCGTCGCAGCAGGCGCTGCTGACGCGGCTGATCGACGTCTACACCTCGAACATGGAAGCCGACCTGGCCGCCGGCCGGCTGGCGAAGATCAAGGCCGCCGGCCTGGACACGATCCGGTTTGCGTGGGCCGGCGAGATCGAGAAGGGCAAGAAGCACTACTACAGCATCCAGGGCCCGACGTTCCTCGTCGAATACGACAACACGCAGAACAACGGCAACCACATCCACTCGGTGTGGCGCGATTTCTACGGTGACTTTGGAAGGGATCTACTGCGCGAGCATCTGAAGCAAGTCGCGCATTGAGTTACCACCGAAGGACCCTTCTGCCTCGCCAGATGGGTCCTTCTTCCACGTAGCGCCACTCCGGGTTCTGATACACGTCGCGCAGCGACGACAACACCTCGTCCAGCACGCCCAGCCCCTCGTCATCACATTCGAAGTAGGAGAGGAAGTCGAACTCGTTCGACCGCTCGTAGCCGTCCGGGTTGTGGTAGACGCGCCGGAACAGCGATGAGATGCCCTTCTCCGCTGCCATGGCGTGGCCCTTCACCGGGCACGCACTCGCGTGATCGACGTGCGGATAGAAGTACGCGTGCCGCTCGAGTGCGCTCTTCTGCCACCAGTCGCCGCTCTTGCGGATCGGAACGATGATCGCGTTGCGGCTGACGCGTCCCGAGCGCCGCGGCGGCGCACCGCGATTCGTGTAGCTGACCATCTCCGGGCTCGAGTAGCGCGGGTTGCGCAGCGATCCTTCGAGCGTGGTGATGTCCGACGAGTCGCCAAGCCGGCGGCGGAACTCATCGTCGATCTCCTGCAGGCGCGGGCGGTACTTGCTCGTGATCTGCACGGCGTAGCGCGCCATGTTGATGTGGGGGCCGGGAACGTTCTCGGGCAGCGGCCGTGTGTCGCCTTCGCGGACCAGGAACTGGATGGCTTCGAGGGCCTGGACCTGGTTCTCGCGGGTGTCGTCGATGTCGAAATCGTTGAAGAAGCCGCGGGCGATGTTGGCGCCGGCGGTGCGCAGCCGCGCGCCATGCGCGTCGTCGTCGGTGCGGGCGAACACGAAAAGGAAGCGCGTGTAGGCAAGATTACCCACCGCGCCGTTGCCGTTGCCACCCTGGCCGCACCCGCTGCCCATAGACAGACCGCCTATCGGACTCACCAGCGCGTCCCTATATGACGCGATGCAGAACCGTGCAACAGCCTGACTACAACTGATAAAGTAAAAAGGTTATGAACCCGTGGGACCAGTTTACCGGGGCCAACGCGGGGTATGTCTACGAGTTGTTCGAGCGCTACCAGCGCGATCCCTCGTCGGTGGACGAGGCGACACGCCGTGCGTTTGCTACCTGGACGCCCGCCGAACCCAGCGTTGCGACAGGATCCGCCGGCCTGTCCGCCGAAGCTTCAGCGAAGGCGGAAGCGGCCGCAGGCGGCGAAGGCGGACCACAGCCGACGTCTTCTGACCTGCAAGCCGGCATCGCGGCGTTCACCCTCGCCGAATCGATCCGCCGCTTCGGCCACCTTGCCGCCAACCTCGATCCGCTCGGCTTCCACGATCCCATCGGTGATCCATCGCTGCAGCCGCACGCGCATGGCCTGACGACCGACATGCTGAAGCGCCTGCCGGCCTCGATCGTGTCCGGGCCGGCCGCAGGCGGCGCGTCGAACGCGTTGGAGGCCATCGCCAGGCTGCGTGAGATCTACTGCTCGACCACCGGACACGATTACAACCACGTGTTCGTGCCGGATGAGCGCGTCTGGCTGCGGCACGCCGTGGAGTCGGGCCGGTTCCGTCCGCCCAAGGATCCGATCGACGGCCGCGAGCTGCTCGATCGCATCACGCAGGTCGAGACCTTCGAGCGCTTCCTGCACCGCACCTTCCCGGGCAAGACGCGCTTCTCGATCGAAGGCCTCGACATGATGGTGCCGGTGCTCGACGAGATCATCCACGACGCCGCCGAGGGCGGCGTGCAGCACGTGATGATCGCGATGGCGCACCGCGGCCGGCTCAACGTGCTCGCGCACATCCTTCAGAAGCCGTACACGCAGATCCTCGCCGAGTTCAAGGATCCGGTGATGTCGAAGCGCCTCCGCGTGGATCTCGGCTGGATGGGCGACGTGAAGTATCACGCCGGCGCCCGCGTCGAGGCACAGCCCAGCGGGCTGCCGAAGCAGGTGGTGATCTCGATGCCACCCAACCCAAGCCACCTCGAAACGGTGGACCCGGTGCTGAACGGCATGGCGCGCGCCGCTGCGACATCCGCCGAGCAGCCGGGTGCGCCGATCGTGGACAAGGGCAAGGTGCTGGCGATCCTGATTCACGGCGACGCGGCCTTCCCTGGCCAGGGCGTTGTCGCGGAGACGCTGAACCTGTCGCGGCTCGACGGCTATGACGTGGGCGGCATCATCCACATCATCGCCAACAACCAGCTGGGCTTCACCACCGATCCGGAGGACTCGTTCAGCACGAGCTACGCGAGCGGTCTGGCGCGCGGCTTCAAGATCCCAATCACGCACGTCAACGCCGACGACCCGGTGGCATGCATCGAGGCGGCGCGCCTCGCGATCGCCTATCGCCAGCAGTTCAAGCTCGACTACCTGATCGATCTGGTCGGCTACCGGAAGTACGGCCACAACGAGGGCGACGAGCCGGCGTTCACGCAGCCGCAGGTCTACCAGATCGTGGCTTCGCACGCGTCGGTGCGCGAGCAGTACGCGGCGCAACTCGTCGAGCGCGGCGAGATCACGCGCGACGATGCGGACGCGATGGTGCAACGGCGCATGGCGGCGCTCGAGCAAGCCTACGCGTCGGTCATGCCCGAAGAGGATTTCGTGCCGCCGGTGCCCGAGGTGCCGCCGAGCGGCGCCGCGGCCAAGGCCAGGACGGCGGTACCGTTCGAGCTGCTGAAGGACATCAACGCGGATCTGATGCGGGTGCCGGACGGCTTCGCGGTGCACCGCAAGCTGGAGCGCGGGCGCGAGCGCCGCAAGGCCGTGTTCGCCTCGCCCACCGAGCGCACCATCGACTGGGCCACCGCCGAGGAATTGGCGTTGGCGACGATCCTCACCGACGGGGTGCCCGTGCGCCTGACCGGTGAAGACGTCGAGCGCGGTACCTTCAGCCATCGCCATGCGGTGTATCGCGACGCGGTGACCGGCCAACGTCATGTGGCGCTCCAGGCGCTGTCCACCGCGAAGGCGTCGTTCGAGATTCACAACAGCCCGCTGTCTGAGTACGCCTGCGTCGGCTTCGAGTTGGGCTACAACCTGCAAGAGGCGGCGCGGCTGGTGATTTGGGAGGCGCAGTACGGCGACTTCATCAACGGCGCGCAGATCGTCCTCGACGAGTACCTGACGTCGGGCCGAGCCAAGTGGGGCATGGCGCCATCGCTGGTGCTGCTGCTGCCGCACGGCTACGAGGGACAGGGACCTGACCACTCGAGCGCGCGCCTCGAGCGGTTCCTGATCGCCGCCGCCGACACCAACATGCGCATCGTCAACTGCACCACCTCGGCGCAGTACTTCCACGTGCTGCGGCGGCAGGCGCTGCTGCTCGAGACCGATCCGCTGCCGCTGGTGGTGATGTCGCCGAAGAGCCTGCTCCGCCACCCGTTCACCGCCTCGACCCCCGCGGAGCTGGCCGAAGGCAAGTTCATGCGTGTGATTGACGATGCGGAGGCGCAGGCCCAGGCGACGAAGGTCCGCCGGCTGGTGCTGTGCAGCGGCAAGGTTGCGGTCGATCTCTTCACGAGCGAACGCCGCAAGGACAACGCGAACGTGGCCATCGTCCGCGTCGAGCAGATCTACCCCTTCCCAGCGGATCTGATCGGTGAGGTGCTCGGACGCTACCCGACGCTGCGCGAGATGTGCTGGGTGCAGGAAGAGCCCGAGAACATGGGCGCATGGGAATTCGTGCGGCCGCTGCTCGAACCGTTAATCGACGGCCGCTGGCCGCTGCGTTACATCGGCCGGTCGCGCAATTCGAGCCCGTCGGAAGGCTCGTCGACCTGGCATGCCGCCAACCAGCGCGCCATCATCGACCAGGTGTTCGAAGCAAAGGCGGAAGCGCGCGAGCTCGACCGCGTACTTTCCAAACAAGTTTAAGGGTATGGAACGTCGCACACACCCCGGCCGCTTCTGTTGTCGCGGCCGCCAGAGTGACGAGGAAATAGCGAAGGGCTATGTCGACCAACATCGTGGTGCCTGAGCTCGGCGAATCCATCGTGGAAGCGCGCGTCGCGAAGTGGCTCAAGAAGGCTGGCGAAGAGGTGAACGCGGGCGATCCGCTCGTCGAGCTGGAGACGGAAAAGATCGATCTCGAAGTGAGCGCCGATCGCGCGGGCGTCCTCGCCTCCATCAAGCACCAAGAGGGCGCAGATGTAAAGGTCGGCGAGGTCCTCGCCGTGCTGGAAGAGAGCACCAATGTTTCACAGGCGGCTTCGCCGCCGGTTCCAGATGTTCCAAAGGTTCCAGACGTTCCAAGGGGCTCGGTTCCGAAAGCGGGTGCGGGTTCGGGCGACAAGAAAGCGACGCCCACCGCCAAGAACGTTGCGAAGGCCCACGATGTGAAGCTTGAAGCCGTTGCGAGCTCCGGGTCGCGCGTGACGAAGCAAGACGTACTGAAGGCAGCCACGCCCGCGCCTCAACCGGCGAGTGGCAAACCGCAAGTCCCAAGTCCCAAGTCCCAAGCCCCTGTTGGCGAGCGCAGCGAGACCCGCGAGCGCATGTCGAAACGCCGCGCCACGATCGCGCGGCGGTTGGTCGAGGCGCAGCACACCGCGGCCATGCTCACCACCTTCAACGAGGTGGACATGAGCGCCGTGATGCAGCTCAGGGAGCGGCGCAAGGACGCGTTCACCAAGAAATTCGGCGTCGGCATCGGCATCGCCTCGTTCTTCGTCAAGGCGGTGATCGGCGCGTTGAAGGCGTTCCCGCAGCTCAATGCCGAGATCCAGGGCGACGAGATCGTCTCCAAGCACTACTTCGACATCGGCATGGCGGTCGGCGCCGAGGGCGGGCTCGTGGTGCCGGTGATCCGAGACGCCGATCGCCGGAGCTTCGCCGACATCGAGCTGGGGATTCGTGATGTCGCCAGGCGCGCGCAGGACGGCACGCTGACGCTCGAGGATCTCAAGGGCGGCACGTTCACGATCACCAATGGCGGCGTGTTCGGCTCGCTGATGAGCACGCCGATCCTCAATCCGCCGCAGGTCGGCATCCTCGGCCTGCACAAGATCGCCGAGCGGCCGGTGGCCATCAACGGCCAGGTCGTGATCAAGCCGATGATGTATCTCGCGCTCAGCTACGATCACCGCATCGTCGACGGCCGCGAGGCCGTGCAGTTCCTGGTCACGATCAAGGACTACATCGAGGATCCGGGCTGGATGCTCCTCGAAGGCTGAGCGCGATTGGACGCTCAGGAACAGCCTGCGGGCAGCGTTGTCCCGCTCGCGCGGGCGACCTCGCAACGCACGAACGTAATCCGGCTGTCGGGAAACGCCAGCAGCCGCTCGCGCTCCGCCGCATATTGATCGTTGCTGTACGGTTTCTGCGTGTCCTCGAGCATCGCCTGGTGAATCAGGTCGAACTGGCGCTGCATCTCCTGGCGCATCCAGCCCGCCGCCGCATCGGCCGCCTCGGCGAGCACGCTGAAGTACTGCTCGCGGTACGCGGCAATCTCCAGCGTGCGCCGGGTGAGGACGTTCTCATCGAGGCGCGTGGTGATCGCGAAATTCGCCGACAGGAACGCGTTGTCTTCGTCCCACGCGATGAACGTGTGCCTGCTGCTGTCTTCGAGCCGGTAAAAATAGAAATTGTTCATCCCGGCGTAGCCGTTGAAGGCGTCGTCTTGCGCGACGAAGTTCTGCGCAGCGATGTAACGCACGAACCCGGGGAGATCCACGAGCGGCGTCACCACGCGCTCGAACTCGCTCGCTGACGCATTGTTGACCGTGCGCACCAGTTCTTCGATCGGTCCCCAAACGAGCGATTCGGCGTGGCTTTCGTTGGTCTTGACGTCGAAGCGGCGCTCGTAGGGCGCGAGGTCGGCGCCCTCGTACCCGAAGCGCCACGGGCTGTCGAGCACGTAGTTGTATTCGAACAGGTAGCCGTCGTTCTGGATGTCGTCGCCGATGCTGCCGTAGATGCGGCCCATCATCGTCTTGTCGACCGACTCGACGATCGCGTACAGCCCCACGTACGCACCGTTGACGAAGAGGCGCGTATGCGTTTCGCGCGGCGAGGGAATGCCCAGCCGCGTAAAGAAGCGCATCGTCGCCGTTTCCTTGATGCCGCTGAAGTCCTGCGTGAGGTTGTCGAGCACGAACGACTTGAGGCCGAGGAACTGCTGCCCGCTCGAGTAACGATCGAAGTCGACGCGCAAGCCGGGCTTGGTGGCGCTGCGCGAGCCGAGGCCGCGCGAGCGAATGCCCACGTTCCGCACCGTGATGCCGTTCCACGTGACGTCGGCCGGGTAGTAGGTATTCTCCTGGAATGCGGCCTTGAGCTTGGACCAGTCGGCGGCGTTCATCCACAGCTCGACGCGCTGCAGCACGTCCGGATTGAAGAACTCGTCCTGGGTTTGCGCGGCTGCTGGCACACTCGCCAGCACCGTCAGCACGACCACGCAGACGCGTTGCCAGTTCATCATGGGGTTACTCAAAATGCGATCTGCAGGCGCACGAGGCCGGACCAGTAATCCGCGGTTCCGGTGATCGGCGCGCGAGTGAGGTCGTCGAAGCTCTGCCGGATGCCGTTGGTCACGACCTTGACCCATCGAATCGGCATCCAGTTGACGCCGATCGTCAACGTGCTGTCGCTGTTGGGCGTGAGGTGGTCGGCGCGCGGGTTGGTGAAGTCCGGGCCTTCCGTGCCGGCGCTCTCGAACGTCAACCGGTCGTAGCGAACGCCAATCTCGACCACGCCGATGCCGCCGCCGAATAACGGATCGTTCGGCGTCACGTCGCTGTCCTTGTCTTCGCCGGTGAGAATCCACGTGGCGCTCGTGTACCACGCGGTGCCGATGTAGTCCGACAGGTCCTCGTTGCGGTTGCTCTGGCCGTGACGTGCTTCGCTCGACCGCATCCACTCGGCCTTGACTCCGAGCGAGCCCGGCGACCAATCAGCCTGCAGCCCAAGCCGCTGGCGGCGGCCGTTCACGTAGACGCGGTCGAAGAAGTTATAGCCCCACACTTCTTCGCCCTGGAGGCTGTTGAGGCCTTCAGGCACGTTCGAGGTCGTATAGGCGATGCCGAACTCGGCACCTTTCAACCGATCGTGCACGGGCAGCGAGCGGAACAGCTCGCCGACGACGCGAACGGCGAACGATGGCCCGACGTCGGCGAGATCCTCGAGGCGCTCCCCTTCGCCGACGAAACGGATTTCCTCGAGCGTGCCGTTGTCTCCGTCATCGTCGAACACGCCGGCTTCGTAGACGAAGGAGCCGCCCAGCAACTCGCCGTAGGTCATCACGCCCGTGTCGCGACCGGGCGCGATCTTCACCGACGCCAGTGCGCGATAGGCGAAGTCGAGATCGCTCACGCTGGTGGTCTGCTCGAGGCCGAACGGCATCTTGAAGCGGCCGGCCTTGATCGAGAAGGCGTCGAAGGTCGTCCAGTTGATGTACACGTCTTTCCAGTCGCCGAACTGCCACTGCTCGAGGCCTTCCTCGAAGTCGGCGGGATCGTTGATCTCGCGCTCGATCTCCCAGTCGAAGTGGCGGGTCAGGCTGCCCTGGAGGCCGAGGCGCAGCGTGCGGAGATCGTAGGTCGGTTCGTTGACGTCGGGATCGAACCAGCGCCAGTCGAACTGCGCGCGTCCCTTGAGCTCGATGTCGATATCTTCGCCGAACACGACCGTCGGGCGGTTGTCCCATACGAAGCCGCGCTCGTCCTGGGCACACACCGGGCGCGCCAGGACGATCAGCGTGATCGTCATCGCGCCGGTGATGAGGTGTCGCGTCATGCGATTCAGTCTCCAGGCAGGCGGACGGCGGCCGCACCTGCCTTTTGGCTCAACTGTTGATACGACAGGTTCAGCTGTTTGACCAGCCCCGGATCGTGTATGACGAGCGAGACTTCCCGACGGAAATCGAGGCTGAGTGTCGAGAGCGCCGTGCTGCCGAGCACCGCACGGGATTCGTCGATGATCATCATCTTGCCGTGCGGCTCGAAGCCGCGGATCGGCTGCTTGCCGAGGACGGTCACCGTGATGCCTTCGTCACGCCGCTCGCGCAGCAACGCCACCAGGTCGGGATCCGACAGCTTGTGGTCGAGGATGCGGATGCTGCGTTTCGCGCCGGCGATCAGCCCGCGCATCTCGGCACGGGAGCGCTCGGGGCCGATGATCAGGCGCCGGCTAATCGGCCGCCGGGCCGGCAACGGCTCGCCGGCCGAGTCGGCCCGAAACAGTGTCAGCAGTCCCTTCACCACCGACGGATCCGGCGTGATCAGCACCGCGTCCCACGTGCGGGTGAAACACTTCCGCGTCGGGTTCAACGTGGTGATCACCGCGGTGGCGTTGTCGGCGACGAGATACTTGGCGTGGTACTTGACCACCGGGTCGGCATAACGCGTTACCACCGCGCCCATTTCTTCGAGCGCATCCCATAGCTTCTTGAGCCGCTTCTTGCCGCCCTTCGCGCGCTTGGTGAGGATCGCTTCCACTTCGCAGCCACGCTCGAGCGCGCCGGCGAGCGCATCCAGGATCGAGAAGTCGTCGCAGCGGAACAGCGACAACACGAGCCTCCGCCGTGCCCCGGCGATGACGCTGAGCAGCGCCGCTTTCCGCTCGGCCGGGTCGAGGACCAGCCGTTCCTTCGCCTTACCCGCGCTTGGGAGGCGACCAGGAGACATTCTTGATGCCCTTCTTGCCGTCACCCATGAGTTGCGCGCTCAGATCCTCGAGCGAATCGGTGGGTTTGAGCGTGGTGAGGTACTTGGCCGTGGCTTCATCGCCCTGCGAGACTTCGCGCGGCTCGAACAGGATGGCGTTGACCGCGAACACGTGGTGCACGTGCGACATCGGAAAGTGCCGCTCCGCCGCGACGATTTCCACCATCATCGTGCGCGGGCGTTCCGAGCTGAACATGTTGAGCAGCGGGATCAACGCGCAAAGGAACAGCGTGCCGAGCCCGGCCACCGCGAGCGCGCCGAGCCCGGCGGCCATGCCGAGCCCCATCAGCAGGAACAGGATGGTGATGTCGCGGGCGTCCTCCACCGGCGTACGGAAGCGGATGATGCTGGCCGCGCCGGCAATGCCGAAGGCGCGCGCGAGGTTGTTGCCGATGATGATCATCATCATCGCGCCGGAGACGCACAGCAGCACCTGCGCCTGGTCCATCGTCGGATTCGACTGGCGCTCGGCGCCGGCGCGATACTGCCGGTGCACCAGCGTTACCAGCATCCCGATCAGCGCCGCGGTCACCAGCTTGGCAAGCTCGAAGAGCGGATGGCCGAACGGCGTGCCGCCGGCGGCCTGATCGGCACGCTGCAGCACGCCGGGCATGCCGGGATCGATCGACAGCCCGAGGTCGGGATACGTGCGGCCGAGGCCGACGAGAGCGAGGCCGACGCCGGCCACTGCAAGGCCGGTCCACACGCGATCCCATGGAATCGCTCGCGCCTTGGCCTCGACGAGCGAGTCCACGACCTCGAGCACCCGCGTCAACAGCGACAACTCGAGCAGCTCGCGCACGCGTGGGTTGGGCGACACCAGCGTGAAGCGGCGATTCAGGCGTTGCGCCGAGGTGTGGCCGCGCACCAGGGCACGAATACCGGCGCTGTCGGCGGTCGGCACGCCGCGCAGATCGATGACGACGTGCTCGAAGCCTGATTTGAAGGTGTCCTGGATGCGCCGCTCGAGTTCCTCGGCGGGGCCGCCGGCGGTGAGTGGCTCCTGCGGAGACAGGACCATCCGATCGATCTTCGCTCTGCCGGCACCAGCTGCCATATGTCTGTGGGGTGACGAGACGGTACCACGTATGTTAAAGCTGTCAAAGGCCGATGCGGTATTTGCTGGTGGCGCTGTTGCTCGGTGTTGCCACCGCCTGTTCGAGTCCGCCATCGGGGCCCACCACGGGCGGCGGCGGCACGGGCGGTGGTGGTGGCGGCGTGGGCCAGACGGCCGTCGTGATCGGTGTCGGCGACATCGGCATGTGCGGACGGCCCGCCGTTGCGCAGGTTGCGCGGCTGGTCGCGTCGCTCGAAGGACACCTGCTGATCGCCGGCGACATCGCGTACTTCCAGGGCACCGCCGCCAACTTCCGCGATTGCTTCAACCCGTCGTGGGGACAGTTCCGCGATCGGTGGAACGCCGTGCCCGGCAATCACGAATACGAATCCGCGGGCGCAGCGCCGTACTTTGCGTACTTCGGCGACGCTGCGGGTCCTGCCGGGCGCGGCTACTACGCGATCACGATGGGCGAGTGGCTGGTCCTGATGCTCGACTCGAACATCCCGGCCACGCAGGGATCCCCGCAGTGGGAATTTGCGCGCGCCGAACTGCAGGCGCAACCGACGCCCTGCACGATGGCGGTGTGGCATCACCCGCTGTTCTCGTCGGGGCCCAGCGGCATGAACGTCGCGATGCGCGACATGTGGGCGCTGCTCCAATCCGCGCGCGCCGAGGTGATCCTCTCCGGGCACGAGCACCTTTACGAACGGTTCGCACGGCAGACGGCCGACGGCCGTCCCGATCCCGTGACCGGCATCCGTCAGTTCACCGCCGGCACCGGCGGCGCGCAGCTCACCAACTTCGTGCGCGCATCTGCGAACGTCGAAGAACAAATCGTGGGACACGGAGTGATCCGCCTGGTGCTGCGACCGGCACAGGTGGACTGGGAATTTCTCGCCGTGGACGGCTCAGTGCTCGATCGCGGCCTCGACACTTGCAGGTGACACGGACGGGATCCGGGATCCGGGATCCGGGATCCGGGAACCGGGAAAAGGGTTCTTCCGGATCCCCGATCCCGGATCCCGGTTCCCGGTTCCCGGTACGTATTAGAGTTAATGCATGATTCGATCGACACTCGCCTTCGTGGCCGTGTTCGCCGTCAGCGTCGCGGCGCAACAGAACGCCAAACCCATTCCCGCGCCGGCTGACGTCGCCAAGCCGCCGGCCGATGCCGCCACCACCGCGTCGGGCCTCGCGTCGAAAGTGCTGCAGCCCGGCACCGGCACGGCGAAGCCGGCAGCCACCGATCTCGCCACCGTGCACTACACGGGGTGGACGACCGACGGAAAGATGTTCGACAGTTCTGTCAGCAGCGGCAAACCGCTCACCTTCCCGCTCGACCGGGTGATCAAGGGCTGGGGCGAAGGCGTGCAGTTGATGGTCGTCGGCGAGAAACGCCGGTTCTGGATCCCGTCGACACTTGCCTATAACAACGCGCCTGGCCGGCCCGCCGGCATGCTGGTGTTCGACGTGGAGCTACTCGGAATTGCACCGTCCCCGCGCGTCCCGCCGGCCGACGTGGCCGCACCGCCCAAGGACGCCAAACGCACGGCATCGGGCATCGCCTACAAATCGCTCCGGGCCGGCGACGGCGGCCGTCACCCCGTCAAGGACAGTCAGGTCACCGTGCACTACACCGGGTGGACGACGGACGGAAAGATGTTCGACACATCGGTGGAGAAGGGCGCCCCGATCACCTTTGGGTTGGGCGATGTCATCGAAGGCTGGACCGAGGGCGTGCAGTTGATGACGGTAGGCGAGAAGATGCGGTTCTGGATCCCCGAGCGCCTGGCGTACAAAGGCGAGCGGCCGCCCCGCGGCATGTTGGTGTTCGACGTCGAACTGATCGCGATCAAGTGACTTAACACCGTTCGGACTGTTCAATATTCGAGATCCGATTCCGGAACGGAACAGTCAGGCCTAAGCTACTAGGGGTCAGCCAGTTACCAGCGGTTGGCCCCTTTTTGCTGTACGTGTTTGAGCTAGTTTTGAACAAACGACGGTATTGTCGTATTCAGTCTCTTGTTGGCATACTCAGCCGCCTGTGCCGTAGATCGCTCAAAACGCTCCACTTTCCGCGATTTGAGTGACTTTATATGACATTCACGTTCTTACAAGCGCAAATGGCCCGTCTATTGCTCTTATGGGGGACACTATGGGTCTCTCTGTTGTTCACGTAAGGATTCGCAAGAAGGCGGTTTGGGGCAGCCGATCAGCATTGATCGCCATCCTCGCCCTCCTACTTTCGATTGTTGCATCCCCCGTCGAGGCGCAAAAACCTGGGTCGGTTGGTAAGAAGGCCGATTCCAAGACTAGCAAGTCCGCCAAGACTAATCGCCACCACAAGCTCGACAAGGTTCTGAACAACCTTGCCGGCGGCAATGGTGAGTCCTGCGTCATCGTCGAGTTCTTAGACGATTTCGATACGGCTTCACTGTTCCACACCAACGGCGGCCAAGCAGGCCGCAAGCTGGGCATCATCAAGGCGCGCGCGGGCTGCATGCCGAACGGGTTGCTCAAGCGTCTCGCGGACAACCCCAACGTCAAGATGGTGCACCTCGACCGTGAAGTCACGGGCGAAATTGCGCGCACCACCGCGACGGTCGGCGCCAGGAACGTGCACTTCCAGTACGGCTACACCGGCAAGGGCATTGGCGTGGCGGTGATCGACTCGGGCATCACGCCCTGGCACGACGACCTGACGATCGCCAACAAGCAGGGCCAGCGCGTCACGAAGTTCGTCGATTTCGTGAACGCCCGCACGACCAAGTACGACGACTGGGGCCACGGCACGCACGTCGCCGGCATCATTGCCGGCAACGGCTACGATTCGCTCGGCACCCGCACGGCGATCGCGCCCGAGGCCAACATCATCGCGTTGAAGGCGCTCGACTACGAGGGCAAGGGCAAGATCAGCTACATCATCGCGGCGCTCGACTGGGCCATCGCGAACCGCCAGGCCTACAACATCCGTGTCATCAACATGTCGCTCGGCGCGGGCGTGTTCGAGAGCTACAACACCGACCCGCTGACGCTCGCTGCCAAGCGCGCCGTCGACGCGGGCATCGTCGTCGTCGCCGCTGCCGGTAACATGGGCAAGGCGAAGGACGGCAAGCCGCAGTATGGCGCGATCAGCGCGCCCGGCAACGCGCCGTGGGTGCTGACCGTTGGCGCCTCGAGCTCGATGGGCACCACCGATCGCCGCGACGACACGATGGCGTCCTACAGCTCGCGCGGTCCGACGATGGTCGACTTCGGCGCGAAGCCGGACCTCGTTGCGCCGGGCAGCGGCACGGTGTCGCTGACCGATCCGTCGAGCCTGTTCTACACCACCAAGGTGTCGTACCTGGTGCAGGGCTTGCGCCTCGGCCTCAACTACAAGCCGTATCTCACGCTCAGCGGCACGAGCATGGCGACGCCGGTCGTCGCGGGCTCGGTGGCGCTGATGCTCGAAGCGAACCCGAACCTGACGCCGAACCTGGTCAAGGCCATCCTGCAGTTCACCGCGCAGGTCTACAACGGCTACGACTACCTGACGCAGGGCGCGGGCTTCCTGAACACGCTCGGCGCCGTGAAGCTGTCGCGCTACTTCGCCACCGGCGACAAGGGCGATGACTACCCGAACATGAAGGCGTGGAGCCGCCACATCTTCTGGGGCAACCGTCGCGTCAGCGGCGGCGTGCTCACGCCGGGCGGCACCGCCTGGGCCGCCAACATCGTGTGGGGCGAGAGCAAGACGCCGGCCGGACAGAACATCGTGTGGGGCGAGAACTGCGACAACGCCGCCTGCGACAACATCGTCTGGGGCAACAACATCGTGTGGGGCGAGTCCGACGCCTTCGACAACATCGTCTGGGGCAACACCGACGGCGACAACATCGTGTGGGGTAACTCCTTCGACGACAACATCGTGTGGGGCAACGGCTCCTTCGACAACATCGTGTGGGGCAACTCCTTCGACGACAACATCGTGTGGGGTAACGACTGCTCGGGCGCCGACTGCGACAACGTCGTGTGGGGCGTCGCCGCCGACGACAACATCGTGTGGGGCAACGCCGAGGGCATCGACAACATCGTGTGGGGCAACGCCAGCTTCGGCGACAACATCGTGTGGGGCAACAGCTCGCTCGACGACAACGTCACGTGGGGCAACAGTGCGGGTGACGAGGAGATTTTCGGCGACGACACCGCCGAATACGACTCGTTCGATCCGACGGTGTGGGAAGACCTGTTCGACGCGCCAGCGGCGCCGCCGGCAGCAACCACGCCGTCGCAGGAAGGGGGCCTCTAATGGAAAAGATGCCCTTTCAACCCAACCCTCTTCGGCACGAGGCACCCGCGATGATTACGACGACCACCACGGCAACGGTCACGAGTTCCAACTGGAAGGCCAGCCTTCCGGTGCTTGCAGGTTCGACGTTCACCTTGCGTGAACTGAAGATGGAAGACGCGCCGTCGCTGCTCGCGATGCTGTCGACGGAGGAAGTGGCGCGGTTCATTTCACCGCCGCCGACCACGGTTGAAGGCTTCGAACGCTTCATCGCGTGGACGCATCGCGAACGCATGGCCGGCAACTACGCCTGCTACGCGATTGTGCCGCAGGGTATGACCACCGCGATTGGCATCTTCCAGGTGCGCTCGCTCGAGCCGGGCTTCGGCACGGCGGAGTGGGGCTTCGCGATTGGGTCGGAGTACTGGGGCACGGGCCTCTTCACGGAAGGCGCGCGGATGATTCTCGACTTCGCGTTCGACGTGATTGGCGCCCATCGCCTCGAGGCGCGTGCGGCTGTGGCCAACGGCCGCGGCAACGGCGCGCTGAGAAAGATTGGCGCGGTGCAGGAAGGCGTGCTTCGCCGCTCGTTCTTCCGCCACGGGATCCATCACGACCAGGTCCTGTGGGGCATCCTCGCCGAAGACTGGCGTCTGCAGCGGATGGTCCAGGCCCCCGCTGTAACGCACTAAGAGCTCCTGTCGTCACTCGTTGTTTAGGCCCGGGCATTTCCAGGGGTGCCCGGGCCCTTTTTTGACGGTGAGATTACGATTCTTTCTGTTCTGATCACGGACCTGGTGTTCTGAAACGGAACTCGGTAGTTAACTGTCTGTAGTTACAGTGGTTAACCTGTTAATTCTCCCTGTCTCCACTGTCAACTGTTCCGCACTGGAACGATACGCCCTCCAAACTGGCCATTCTGGCCGCGCAATATAGTCTCACTTCTGCACATACAGATCCGAGTACTCGCGAGCATGACAAGTACTCGATGCGACAGTAGGACCATATCTGTGCTTTAGCTCGCCGATGTGGCTTTCGAATTGCTCTGCTAGGCGCCCATGCGGTTCTCTGCCCCCAGAAAAAACGGTTTCGAAAAGGCCGTGTGGGGTCGCGCCCTCCTCCTCACCGTCCTGGCTACGTTCGTCCTGTCGGTCACTCCGGCAGACGCACAGTTGCTCGGGCTCGGGAAAAACAAGGCTTCGTCAGCGGCGGCCAAGCAGGCCGAACGCGAGGCTCGGAAGGCACGGCGTCACGCCAAGCTCGATCGGCACCTCAACGATGCGGTTGAAGACGCATCGAACGACGAATCCAACGTCATCATCGAATTCCATGACGACAACGGCGCCGTTACCCTCGTCAAAGGCAATGGCGGCAAGGCCGGGCGCCGGCTCGGCATCCTCAAGGCGCGCGTCGCCAGGATGCCGAACCGCAAGCTCAAGGCGCTGGCCAACGATCCGCGCGTCAAGCGGGTGCACTTCGATCGTCCCACCGAGTCCTTGATCGCCCGCACCGCCGTGACCGTCGGCGCCCGCGCGGTGCAGGAGCTGATGGGCTATACCGGCGCCGGCATCGGCGTGGCGGTGCTCGATTCGGGCGTCACACCCTGGCACGACGACCTCACCGCGGCCAACGGCCAGGGCCAGCGCGTGGTGCACTTCGCGGATTTCGTCAACTACTACTCGCTGCCCTACGACGACTTCGGTCACGGGACGCACGTGGCCGGCACCGTCGCCGGCAACGGCTTCGACACCAACGGCACGCGCAACGCGATTGCGCCGGGCGCCAACATCATCGCGTTGAAGGTCCTCGACGGTGAGGGCCACGGCACCATCAGTATGATCATCTCGGCGATCGATTACGCGATCGCCAACAAGGACGCGTTCAACATCCGCGTGATGAACCTCTCGCTCGGCGCCGGCATCGCCGAGAGCTACCACACCGACCCGCTGACGCTCGCCGCCAAGCGCGCCGTCGATGCGGGCATCGTCGTGGTGGCGGCGGCCGGTAACCTCGGCAAGGCCAAGAACGGCAAGCCGCAATACGGCTCGATCACCTCGCCCGGCAACGCGCCGTGGGTGCTCACCGTCGGCGCCTCGAGCCACAACGGCACGGTGCTGCGCCAGGACGACACCATCGCGTCGTTCAGCTCGCGCGGCCCGACGATGATCGACTACGAGGCCAAGCCGGATCTGGTCGCGCCGGGCTTTGGCACGATCGCGCTGTCGGATCCGAACAGCCGCTTCTACATCTCGAAGGCGTCGTTCCTGCTCGGCGGCCTGCGGCAAACGTCGTATGCGCCGTACCTCAGCTTGAGCGGCACCAGCATGGCGGCGCCGGTTGTGGCGGGCACGGTGGCGCTGATGCTCGAGGCGAACCCGGCGCTCACGCCGAACCTGGTCAAGGCGATCCTGCAATTCACCGCGCAGGAGTACCCGAACTACGACGCGCTCACGCAGGGCACCGGCTTCCTCAACACGCGCGGCGCGGTGGTGCTCGCCGAATACTTCCGCACCGCTGGTGCCGGCGATGCGTATCCGTCGATGCGCGGCTGGAGCCGGCAGATGTTCTGGGGCAACAAGCGGATCAAGGGTGGCGTGCTCGCACCGGCGGCCTCGGCCTGGGGCGGCGACGTGGTGTGGGGCAGCGACGTGACGCCGGCCGGACGTGCCGTGGTGTGGGGCGACAACTGCCTCGACGCCGCGTGCGAAACCGCCGTGCGGGGCAACGGCGCGGTGTGGGGCACAGCTGCCCGCGGCAACATCGTGTGGAGCAACAGCTTCGACGACAACATCGTCTGGGGCAACAGC
>JALDXK010000040.1:0-18282 GCA_032155105.1 Acidobacteriota bacterium | reverse complement strand
AATTCGCGATGGACCGCTCCGCGACCGAGCAGGGCAAGCCCACCGAAATCGTCTGCAAGGTCGCCGTCTCGACCCCCTTTGAAGGCAACGCGAAAGTCACGCTGATCGGCAATGTCGATTGCAGCAGCAACCCCCCGATTGCGAGCATGGCCGTGAAGCCGAGCGGCGACAGGTGCGGCGCCACCGCCATGAACGGCACCGCCGCCACGAGCGACCACACGATCACGCGACGGGCACCAATCCGATCGGCGAGCGGTCCGCCGATGAACCCGCCGACGCCGCTCGCGAACAAATACAGCGACACCGCCGTGCTCGCTTCCGCGATCGTGTAGCCCTGCCGTGTCAGCAGCGCCGGCGTGAATGTCATGAAGCCGTATGTCGTGGCCGTGCGCAGGACGATCGTGAAATAGAGCAGCGTCAGCGGCACCGCTGCCGGCCGCAGCGTCGCCAACGTCGGCCGATCGTCCTTGTGCGGCAACGACATTTCCGGCACCTGCCGCAACGTCCACGACAGGGCGAGCAACCCCGGGATCATGATCAGCGGCGACCACTGCAGCCCCATGTAGGCGATGAACGGTGCAAACAGGATCGGCGCCGCCGAGAATCCCAATGAGCCGCCCGACAAGTGCGCCGACATCGCCAGGCCCTTGCGATGATCGGCAAGCTTGTAGACGAGCGCCGCCGCCGGCGGGTGGAAGGCGGCGCCGCCGAGGCCGGCGATGACGAGGATCACGCCGAGCGTGAACGGCGAATTGGCCCAGCCAATGAAGCCGGACACGACCACCGCGAGGAGCGGTCCTGCGACCACGAGCAGGCGCGGCCGCCAGCGATCGGCGAGCGCACCGAACGGCAGTTGCGCGACCGAGTTAGCCATCTGGAAGCACATCGCCACCGTACCGGCCGCCGCGTAAGACATGCCGAGCGCCGGCATCAGCAGCGGCAGCAGCGGCGCATAGATGTTGTTGTAGGCGTCGACCACCACGTGCGTCGACGCGACCTTCCAGATCGACGGGTGCAATCCGAGCCAGCCGCGTCCAGGGTCCCCGCCACGCGGACGTTGCGTCGTGGGGTGGTTGTCCTTCAACCGGCCATCCTTTTCAGCCGCCCGACGATCAGATCGCGCGCCTCGGCGAATTCAGGAATGCGCAGCAGCTGCGCCGCGGCGACCAGCGCCGCCAGTGACACGGTGATGGTCGCGGCCAGCCGCGCCGCCTGTAGCACGAACGAGCCACCGGGCACGACCGCGAGCAGCCAGTGGTGCAGGCCCCAGGTGACGGTGCCCATGATCGCCGCGGCCGCGAGCACGCGTCGCATCGACGCGGCGATGCGCGTGCCCTCCAGGCCGTTGATCTCGCGGCGCAGCAGCCACAGTTGCACCGTGGCGTTGAGTAACGCCGTGATCGACGTGCCGAGCGCGAGGCCGCGATAACCCATCACCCTCACGAGTGCCACGTTGAGCGCCACGTTCACCGCCACCGATGCCGCCGACACCATCACCGGGACGCGGCTGCGCTGCAGCGCATAAAAGGTCGGCGAGACGATCCGCACGATCGAATACCCGATGAGGCCGATGGCGTAGAACTGCAACGCGCGCGCGGTGGCTACGGTATCGGCGGCGGTAAACTCGCCGTGCTGGAAAATCACCGCGACGATCGGCTCGGCCAGCACGATCAGTCCGACGGTGGCCGGGATGTTGAGGAACAGCATCAGCCCAAGGGCGTGGGCGATGGTCGATCGGATGCGCGCGAAGTCCTGTTCGGCCACCATCCGCGAGATCGCCGGCGTGGCCGCGGTCGCGATCGACACGCCGAAGAGCCCGATCGGCAGGTACATCACCCTGAATGCGAAGTCGAGCCACGTCACCGCGCCCGTGCCTTCGCCTGTGGCGAGCACCGTGTTCACGAACACGTTGATCTGCGTGGCCGCCATGCCGATGGTACCCGGGCCCATCAACAGCAGCACGCGGTGCAGGCCCTCATCCTTGAAGTCGAGCACCGGCTGGTAGCGAAAGCCTTCGCGTCGGAGCGGCGGCCATTGAATCGCCACCTGCGCGACGCCGCCAACGAGGGCGGCGATGGCGACGATGGTGATCGGCTCGACGCCGAGTGCCGGCGCCATCGGAATCAGCGCCAGCGACAGCACCACCACCGCAACGTTGTACATGGCTGGCGACAGCGCCGGCACGAAGAAATGGCCGAGCGAGTTCAACATGCCCATGAACGCGGCGGCGATGGCCACCAGGGTCAGGAACGGAAAGACGATGCGCGTGAGAGAGATGGTCAGCTCGAGCTTGCCGGGGACGGCCGCGAACCCCGACGCGTAGAGCCGCACCAGCGGCTCCGCGAAGACGATGCCGGCCACCACGAAGAGGCCGGTGCTCAGGATGAGGGCGTTGATGACCGAACTGGCCAGCTGCCACGCGCGCTCTCGGCCGTGCAGCGTGAGCTGCCTTGTGAACGTTGGCACAAAGGCCGCGCTCATGGCCCCCTCCGCGAACAGGTCACGGACGAGGTTCGGGATGCGGCTCGCGACGCGGAACGCGTCGTTGGCGTCGCCGGCGCCAAAGTAGAACGCCAACACCTGGTCGCGAATCAGGCCGAGAATGCGGCTCGTGATGGTCGCCAGCCCGAAGATCCCGGCCGACCGGGCCAGGCGTGGTTGTCCGCCTTCGCTCTTCCGAGCTTCGGCGGGACTATCGGGAACGTCCATCAGTCAGCGCAAGCGTAGCATGCCGATTGTGTGCGCCTGTGGAACGCCGTCCCGCGAATGAACATCGCGTTCGTCACAGCGGAATGTAAAGGTTTGTTAACGAAGCAAACATTTTCGGAGGGTGGCCCGTCTATTACTTTGAAAGGCCTAGTCAGCCTCTCACCATCCTCCTTAGGGCTCGAGCCGAACGGCTTGGGCCCTATTTTTTTGCAACACGGCGGTCACGGAGGCTCCTTGCTGAGGCCACGGAGGGCTCGCTACGAGAGCTTCGCGCGTACGGCCTCGTTCACCTTCTTGCCGTCCACCGACTTGCCGGTTAGTGCGGCCATCACGGCCTTCATGACTTTACCGATGTCCTTGGCACTCGTCGCGCCGGTTTCAGCCACGGCCGCCGCCACCGCTGCAGCGATCTCCTCGTCGGAGGCCGCCGCCGGTAAATAGGCGTTGAGGACCAGGATCTCGGCCTGCTCCTTGTCGGCCAGGTCCTGCCGTCCGCCCTTCGTGAACTGCTCGATCGAATCCTTCCGCTGCTTCACCAGCGTCGACACCACCTGAAGTTCCTCGGTGCCCTCGAGCGCGCGGCCTTTCTCGATGCTCTTGTTGGTCAGCGCCGTCTTCAACATCCGCAGCGCCGTCAGCTTCGTCGGGTCCTTGGCTTTCATCGCCGTCACGATGTCGGCGCTCAGTGATTGCTCGAGTGACATATCAGTGATCCAGTTCGCCGTCGCCGAGCGTGAAATGCCAGTCGTCGACGGATTCATAGAAATTTTTCGGCACCGGCACCGCGTTCACATTCACGGTGAGGTCGATGCCGGACTTGACGACGAAGTAGCCCGATCGCCGCAGGACGCGGCGGATCGCCGCGTTGGTGACGTGACACCGGATCTTATCCGAGTCGTCCATTCGCGCTTCGCGATCGACCCAGCGGGCGAGCGTCTTGATGCCGCGTTCGTCGGCGGGGTCGGCGAGCAGGTCGACGATCTGCGTGACGCGGCCCTGCGGCTCGCGGAAGTGGCGATAGACCACGTAGCCGTCCACATCGTCGCCGCGCCGCAGCAGTGCGGTGGTGTAGCGGACGTGCGGCGGTTCGGCGTACTTCCAGTTCAGGTATCGCGAGTCGCGGCGCACGGCGAGCGCGAAGCGGCCCTGGAGGCGCTCCCACAGGCGATCGACTCGCGCGTCGAAGCGGCGCACCACTTCGACTTCTTCCTTGAGCGGCTGCGTGCGCGACACAATCTGCACGATCGGCAGCAGCACCGCCGAGACGATGCGATTGATGGCCACCGGCCAGGTGGGAATGCGGAAGGCGCGGCGGCTGAGCGGTTTCACGAGGCAGGGCAGCGGCTGCGCCTTCGGCCAGCGCATCTCGTCGAGGCGGGCGCGCGTGCCCGGCGACAGCGCCGCGCCGAGCGCGACGCCAGTGCCGCGATCCCACGCGCGCAGCAGCGAGCCGCCGAGGCCCTGTCGCTGCCGCTCGGCGACCACCAGCGGATCCGAACTCCACGTGCCGCCGACCTCGGTGCCATCGATCGTCACCGTGACCGGCATCAGCGGCGAAGCGGCGATGAGTGTCGGGCCCTCGCGCACGACCCAGTACGGCGGCTCGACTCCGCCCGCGGGATTCCGTCGCGCCCAATCCCAATGCAGCCGCAGGCGTTCTGCCGCTTCGTTACCAAGCGTGCGCCGGTGAAGCTGCTCGATGCCGCGTCGATCGTCGGGAGTGAAGCGTTCGATATCCGCCATGTACAAACTGAACTGGGGGCAGTTCAATTGTACGCAAACGGCGTGGGTTACTGCTGCTGGCGCTGGCCGGGCGGACGCTGTCCGGGCTGAGGCGGCGGCACGTTGATCATGCCGGGCGTCGATGAGCCGAACGGTGCGGTCACCGCGGGCTGCGGGTAGTTCGGGGCACCGGGAGCCACCAGCATCACACCGGGCTGCGGCACCTGGATCTGCGGATTGACGATCATCGGCTGCGCGGTCTGCCCCGGCTGTACCTGGCCTGGGAACGTGAAGACAGGCGGGTTGGGCGGGTTCTGATCTTCCTCCTCCTCATCCTCGTCGTCTTGCGTCTGCTGACGCTGCGGCACGAATCGCTGCGTGCCGTTGGTGGTCTGGTACGCCGGCGGTTGTTGTGGACGACCGGGGTTACCCGCGGCCGCCGCCGCCGCCGCCGGGGGTGGCGTGGACGACGTGGCCATCACGAGGATGCGGTCGTACATCGAGGCGCCGGTTCCCGTGTTGCGTGGGGCCGCCATATAGCCGGCGACGCTGCGCAGGATCACTTCGAGCGCCTGCGCTTCCGGCACGTCGATCAACTTGAGTGTCAGCGGCGCGCCCGCGACGCGCTCGATACCAATTACCTTGGTCCCGCCCTGCTTCGACCACTCGTTGAGAATCTGTCGAACGGGCACCGAGCTGGCGTCAACCGTGACGAGGCCGCCCTCGGCGAACGACAGCTTCAGCTGCTGGCCAGCCGCAGGGCCAGCCACGAGGAACAACAGTGCAGCAACGATGAGTGTGCGGTACATGGGAAAACCTTGGCCTCAGTATAAATCTGGTTGCTCCATTCAGACGACACGGCTGTGCAGACGGCCGTGCGAAATCAGGGCCGAAATGCCGCGGCTGCGCTGGCAACCGTCAAAACTGACTCATGCGTCAGGCCCGGATACATCGGTAGGGACACAATTTGGGCGCACACCCGGTCGGCAACCGGGCATATCGCCGGACTGGCCGACTTCAGGGCCGGCTGGCGGGGGATGGGGACCGGGTAGTGAATCAGGGTCTCGACGCCGTGATCGCGCATGTGGGTTTGGAAGCCCTCGCGGTGTCCCGTGAGCACCGGAAACAGGTGATACACGTGCCCCGCATCGAACTCGCGCGGGACGTGCACCTGCGCCGCCGCATGCAACGCGGCGCGATAGGTCGCGGCGATGGCGCGGCGTCGCTCGGTCCATTGGGGCAGGAAGGCGAGCCGCGCGCGCAGCACCGCTGCCTGCATCTCGTCGAGCCGGCTGTTGGCGCCAGGTTCTTCGTGATGGTAGCGCGACGTCTGTCCGCCGTTACGCAGCCGCTTGATGCGCGCCGCGAGTTGCGCGTCGCGGGTCAGCACGGCGCCGCCATCGCCGAGCGCGCCGAGGTTCTTGGTCGGGTAGAAGCTGGTGGCCGCAGCCACGCCGATCGTGCCGATCGGACGTCCCTCCGCGCTGGCGAGCTGTGCTTGCGCGGCATCTTCGACCAGCGCGAGGTGATGCCGCGCCGCAATGGCTTCAAGCGCGCGCATGTCGGCCGCCTGCCCGTAGAGGTGCACCGGGAGCAGCGCGCGCGTGCGCGGCGTGATCGCGGCCTCGGTCGCGCGCGGGTCGAGCGTGAGACGTTCGGGATCGATGTCAGCGAATACCGGACGGGCACCGGCCATCAGTACCGCGAGCGCGGAGTATGCCGCGGAGAGCGGCGGCGTGATGACCTCGTCGCCCGGCCCGATGTCGAGCGCGCGGAGGATCAGCGTGATGGCGTCGGTGCCGGTGCCGACACCCACCGCGTGCGGGACCCGGCTGGCCGCGGCGAACTCCGTCTCGAACGCGTCCACCTCCGGGCCGAGGATGTACCAGCCGCTCGCCAGGACCCGATCGATCGCGGCGCGCACGGAGGCCGCATCGTCGGCCAGGTGCAGGGCGTTAAACGGAACTCGTACCGACATAGTGGGGAAGGTGCTTGCGGTAGTACTCGAACGTGCGCGCGAATCCGTCGCGCAGCGGTACGGTCGGCGCCCACCCGGTCCGCGAGCGGAGCAGCGATGAATCGGCGTAGAAGCTGCCGATGTCGATGACCTTCTTCTCCGGCGGCCACTCGACGAAGGTATAGCGGCCACTGCCGGCGATCGCCACGAGCATCTTGACGAGATCGCGGTGCGTCAGGCGCTCGTCTCCGCCGACGTTGAAGGCCTCGCCGTTCACCGCGTCGGTGGCGCCGGCGGCGAGGAACGCCTCCACCGCATCGTCCACGTAGACGAAATCGCGCACCTGGGACCCGTCGCCGAAGACCTGGATCTCCTGGTCCTCGAGCGCGAGGCGGATGAACCAGCCAATGAAGCCCTGCCGGTTATGGCGCAGCAGCTGGCGCGGTCCGTAGACGTTGGTGAGGCGCAGCGCGCACGCCGGCACGCCGAACACGTTGTTGTAGACCAGGTGGTAGTACTCGCCGGCGGCCTTGTTGATGCCGTTGACGTCGGTCGGCCGCACGAGATGCTGCTCGGTCACCGGCAGCGCGTCCGGCTTGCCGTAGATCTGCCGCGTGCTCGCGTAGACGACCTTGGCGCGCGGGTTGTGATGGCGGCACGCCTCGAGCAGCGTCAGCTGGCTGCGGCAATTGATGTCGAGATCGGTATGCGGATCGCGGAGGCTGTCGATGTGGCTGACCTGGCCGGCGAGGTTGAAGATCACTTCGCGTCCCTGCACCAGGTAGTTCATCGTGCTCGCCTGCCTGACGTCGGCCACGTTCACGGTGACGCGATCCTCGATGCCGGCGATGTTGAACAGGTTCCCGCCGTACTCGGGGATCAGTGAATCCACCAGCAGCACGTCGGCGCCGAGCGCGACGAGGCGGTGCGCCAGGTTGCTGCCGATGAAGCCGAGGCCGCCGGTGATCATCACCTTGCGGCCGCGATAGAACTCGTGCGCCCTCATCGGCGCCTGGGGGCCGACGTGCCGGCTGCCGCGAGGCGCGCTTGCTTGGTGTGCTCGCGGCGGATCACCAGCACCCACCACAGTTTCATGACGTCGATCGCCGTCTTGACGATGCGGCGGAAGTTGAAGAACTGCGACTTGCCGTAGGCGCGGTGATAGTGGTGGACCGGCGTTTCGGCGACATGAAATCCGGCGTCCTGGAACTTCTTCATCATCTCCAGGCAGATCACGCCGCTGTTCTTCTCGAGCCGCACCACCTCGAAGATGCGCCGGCGCATCATCCGGAAATCACAATCCACGTCGCGCACCTTCAGGCCGAACAGCAGCTTCACCATGTGGTGATACATGCGCCCGATGACGATGCGATGCAGCGGATCGGCGCGGCTGATTTTCCAGCCGTTCACCCAGTCGACACCGTCGGTCATCTTCTCCCACAGCACCGTCATCTCCGCCGGGTCGTACTGGCCGTCGCCATCGGTGTAGAAGACGAAGTCCTTCGTCGCGGTCGCGAAGCCGCTGCGTAGCGCGCCGCCGTAGCCGCGGTTCTTGACGTGATGAACGATGCGCACGTGATCGGGATAGAGCCGCGCCAGCTCGTCGAGGATCTGCGGCGTGTCGTCCTGGCTGCCGTCGTTGACGACGATCACCTCGAAGTCGGGCGTCAGCGAACCGGCCACCTTGACCGCGCTGATCACGAGGCTGGCAATGGTGCCGCCGTCGTTGTACGCGGGAAAGAACACGCTCAAGCCCGGCATGGCGGCCACTTTACTGCGTTCCCGCCGAGTGCCGCGAGCGAATCCGGCCGTGCCGCAGGATCAGCTTCCACGGCGTGACCAGCGACTCGATCAGCACGCCGCGCGACAACTTCGACGCGCCCTGGCGCCGCTCGATGAAAATGATTGGCGATTCGGCTATGCGCAGGCCGGCCGCCGCCGCCATGAAGGTGACGTCGAGCAGGAACGCGTAGCCGTCCGAGACGATGCGATCGAGCGGCAGCCTGGCGAGCGCTTCGCGGCGCCAGCAGCGGTAGCCGGTGGTGATGTCGCGCAGCCCCAGGCCGGTGACGGTGCGAATGTAGAAGTTCGCGAACTGGCTGAGGATGATGCGGCGCAACGGCCAGTTGACCACGCTGATGCCGTTCAGGTAGCGCGAGCCGATCACGAGATCCGCGCCGTTCGCCGCGGTGGCGCGCATCTCGGGCAGGTACTTCGGGTCGTGCGACAGGTCGGCGTCCATCTGGCAGACGAAGTCCCAGTCGCCGGCGATCGCCGTGCGAAACCCTTCGAGGTACGACACGCCGAGGCCGCGCGGACCGGTGCGATGTAACACCTGGACCCGGCCGGGATACTCGATCGCCAGCGCGTCGGCGATCGCGCCGGTGCCGTCCGGTGACTGATCGTCGAGCACCATCACCGAGACGCCGGGAATCGTCATCAGGTCCTTGACGAGCATCGGCAGGTTCTCGCGTTCGTTGTACGTCGGAATCAGGACGATCGTCTTCAAGAGCGGCGCCCTTCGAAGCGCAGCGTCGCGATCTGCTCCGAGATAAGGCCGACGAGCAGGATCAGGATCGAGAACATCAGCAACAGCACCGCGCCATTGGGAATCCGGTCGTGGTAGAGGAAATTCCACGCGCCGTACGCTGCGCCGACCATGAACGACACCACGCTGAACGGAGCGAAGATGCGCAGGGGGCTGAAAATGGTGATGACCTTCAGCAAGATCAGCAGAAACTTGGCGCCGTCACTGGCGAGCCGAATCTTCGACGTGCCGACGCGCTGGCGCGCCTCAATCGGCTCGAACGTCACATTGTAGCCTGCCTTGATGAAGGCCAGCGTCGTGGTGGTCGGCGTCGAAAAGCCGTTCGGCAGCAGGTGGATGAACTCGAGCAGGTAGTCGCGGCGCGCGGCCCGGAATCCCGACGTCAGATCCGGAATTGGCCGCTCCGTCAGATAGGACGCCAGCCAGTTGAGCAGCGCGTTGCCGAGCCGGCGTCCGGCCGTGGCCTGGGTTGTCGGATGGCGCGCGCCGACGACGAGATCGAACTCGCCGAGCCGCGCCACCAGGTGCGCGGCATCCTCGGACCGATGTTGCCCGTCGGCGTCGACAATCGCGATCCACTCGCTGGTGGCGGCGCGGATCGCGGACTTCACCGACGCGCCGTTGCCTTTGTTGTAGGGATGCCGAATGACCCGCGCCCCTGCCTCCTGCGCCGCCTGGCCAGTGCCGTCTGTCGATCCATCGTCGATGACGAGCACCTCGTGCCATGGCGCAGCAGCACGCAAGTCGCTGACAACGCGGCCGATGCTCTCACCTTCGTTGAACGCGGGCACGACGATCGTCACGGAGTCGGGGGAGGCCATCAGAAGGAGTCGGGGCCCATCAGAATCTGTGTCTAATCGGTGTCAATCGGTGGCCTACGTTGCGTGGCGGAAGTTGATGATGTCGCCGTCCTGGACGACATACTCCTTGCCTTCGAGGCGCAGCTCGCCTTTGTCGCGTGAGGCCGCCAGCGATCCGCTGGCCATGAAGGTGTCGTAGCCGACCACCTCGGCACGGATGAAGCCGCGCGAGATGTCGCTGTGGATCTCGCCGGCGGCGTCGAGCGCGATGGTGCCGCGGCGGATCGACCAGGCCCGGCATTCGTCTTCGCCGACGGTGAAGAACGACATGTAGCCGAGCAGGTCGTAGCTGGCGCGAATCACGCGATCGAGTCCCGACTCGGAGAGGCCCATGTCCTTGAGGAATGCCTCGGCATCCGCAGGCTCGAGCGCCGCGATCTCGAGCTCGATCTTCGCGCACAGCGGCACCGCGCGGGTGCCTTCGCGCGACAGGAAGGCGGTCATCCCCGTGGCTGCGGCGGCCTTCTCGACGCCGGCGGCGGCGGCGACATCGGCCTCATCGAGGTTGATCACCACGAGCAGCGGCTTGGCCGAGAGCAGTTGAAAGCCGCGCAGGCGGCGGAGATCGTCTCCAGCGAGGCCCAACGCGCGCAGCGGCTGGCCGTTTTCGAGCGCGGTCCGGCACTTGCCGAGCAGTTCCTTCTCCTTCTCGAGCTCCGCGGACTTGTTCTTCTTGAGATCCTTCTCCATGCGCTCGAGCCGACGCTCGACCACGCCGAGGTCGGCGAGGATCAGCTCGTCTTCCATGGCCTGCGCATCGCGCGCCGGATCAACGCTGCCGGATGGATGCGGCACTGCCGGATCACGAAACGCGCGAACGACGTGCACCAGCGCGTCGGCGTTCTTGTAGCCCGCGACGTCGACAAGCGCCGCCGCGCCGGTGCGGCCGGGCGCCACGATGTCGGTGAACTCGATGGTTGCCGGTACGCGCTTCCTGGGATTGAACATCGCGGTGAGGCGATCGAGGCGCGCGTCGGGCACCTTCGAGATGCCCACCGCCGTGTCGCCCTTTCCTCGTGGCGCGTCTTTCGTGCTCGTCATCAACTGGAACAGGGTCGACTTACCGGTGGAGGGGAATCCGATGAGCGCGGCATGCAGCATGAAGAAAAAGTCCTCGAAGCCCGCCAACCGAAGCGAACGCGCTGATCTGGAAGGCGTTCGCGAAGGTTGGCCAAAACAGGCATCGTAACAGGTCAGGCCCTTCAGGCCCCACCTTCGCCAAGGCTACGGTGGGCAGGCGACCTCAGCGCGAGCGCTACCGCGGCACGCATGATCGAGTGCAGTTTTGTAAGCCTGCGTGTGAAGACGGAACACAAGTGGACGCCGTAGTAGTCAAAAAATTGACAGGCCCCGGAATTGGTGGCGAAACAAAGACGTAAGAGCCTGATACTCAATCGTTTACCCGCACTTCTGCGTTGACTTTGGAGGGTGCCCCATCTACTATTCGAGTGGATTTTTTTGGAGTGAAGTGGAGTAACTGGCGTGCTTAGGGGCAACTCGCCGGCGAAAATTGATGATAAGGGACGGCTCAAGGTTCCGAACGGATTTCGAGCCGTGATTCAGAAGGATCACGGCCCGGATTTGTTCGTGACGAGCCTGACGGGCCAGTCTGTACGCATCTATCCAATGCCGGTCTGGCTCGACATCGAGCGCCGGCTGGCGCAGATGCCCTCCACGAACCCCTCGCGGCAGCGATTTCTCGACCGCGTGAATTTTTACGGCCAGGTCGCCGAGCTCGATCCGCAAGGCCGCGTGCTGATCCAGCCGCGGCTGCGCGACAGCGCGCTGATGAACGGCGAGGTCGACGTGCTTGGCCAGCAGAACTATCTCGAGGTCTGGAACCACGAGCGTTTCGTCACGCGGTTGATCGCGGAGCCGTTCACCGACGACGACGCGAAGGCGCTCTCGGACTTCGGAATTTAGCGTGTGGAACCCGCACACGTTCCGGTTCTACCCGGCGAAGTGCTCGCGCTGCTGCAACCCGAGCGCGGCGGCATCTTCGTCGATTGCACGGTGGGCCTCGGCGGCCACGCGCGGCTGCTGCTCGAAGGCGGGGCCTCGCGGCTGATTGCGATCGATCGCGACACCGACGCGCTCGCGATCGCGCGGAGCGCGCTGGCCGACTTCGGTGCACGGGTGACGTTCGCGCACGCCGACTACCGCGAGCTGCCGGCGGTGCTCGACGCGCAGGGGATTGCCGAGGTCTCGGGGCTGCTCGCCGACCTCGGGGTGTCGTCGATGCAGCTCGATCGTGAAGGCCGCGGCTTCAGCTTCCGGCGCGACGAGCCGCTCGACATGCGGATGGATCGCACGCGGGGCGAGACGGCGGCGGCGTTGATCGATCGCGTCGACGAGCACGAGCTGGCCGACGTGATTTACCTGTTCGGCGAAGAGCGGCGCTCGCGGCAGGTGGCACGCGCCATCGTCATGGCGCGGCAGCAGGGCCGCATCGAGACGACCGGCCGGCTGGCGGAGATCGTGCGGCGCGCGGTGGCCGCACGCGGATGGCAGCGGATTGATCCGGCGACGCGCACCTTCCAGGCGCTGCGCATCTGGGTCAACGGTGAGTTGGACGGCCTCGACGCGTTTCTCGGCGCGGCCGCCTCCCGGCTGCAGCGCGAGGGGCGGATGGCCGTGATTTCGTTTCACTCGCTCGAGGACCGGGTGGTGAAACACACGCTGCGCGGCCTGTCCCGCCCGCCGTCGTTCGAAGAACGAGCGTCGGCGGGACCGGCTCGTGGCGAGGTCGTGATGAAGGTGCTGACCAAGCACCCGATCGTCGCGGCGGACGCGGAAGCGGACGCCAACCCGCGCGCGCGAAGCGCCAAGCTTCGCGGCGCCGTACGGATTCTGTAGGAGGGCGCATGAACAAGGGAACCTTCGAATACGAGATTCGCAAGGACTTCCGCAACAACCCGATCGTGCGCGAGGTCGACGAACGCCGGCTGCGCGATCTGTGGCAGTCGCTCGCCATCGGCGCCGCGTTGGTGATCGTGTTGCTGTTCTCCGCCTGGCAGCACTTCGAGCTGCTGCGCCATGGCTACAAGCTCGAGCAGATGCAGCGCGATCGCGCCGCGGAGGGCGACATCAACCGCCACCTGCGGCTGGAGATGGAAACGCTGCGTGCGCCGCAGCGGATCGAGAAGCTCGCCACCGAGCGGCTCGGCATGGTCGCTCCGGGCGACGCCGAGGCGGTGGTGATTGAGATCGTGACGCCCCAGGCGCCGCCGGCCACGTCGGTGGTGGCCGCCCGCTAACGAGTTACCCGTGGTGCAACCCGATCCGCACTGGCGCCCGATGCTGAACAGCCGCCTGATGGTGGCCGCGGGGGTGCTTGTACTATGGGTCGCCGGCATCGAGGCGCGGCTGCTCGTGCTGCAAGTGCTCCAGCACGACGATTTGGTCGCGCGCGCCGAGCGTCAGCAGATGAGCACCGTGCCGGCGCCGGCCAAGCGCGGCGAGATCTTCGATCGCAACGGCCGGGTCCTTGCCTACAGCGTGGATGCCGACACCATCTACGCCGTCCCGACGGAGATCAGCGATCCAGGCGCGACCGCGACGGCGTTGTGCGATGCGCTCGACGACTGCACGAAGAAGTCCCGCGAGGAATTGACGGAGCGCCTGTCGCAGCGGCGCCCGTTTGCGTTCGTGAAGCGCCGCGCCACGCCGACGCAGGCCAAGCGCGTGCTCGCGCTCGAGCTCGACGGCATCGGTTTCCGCAAGGAGAGCAAGCGGTTCTACCCGAATCGCGAGCTGGCCGCGAACCTGCTCGGCTACGTCGGCATTGACAACGTCGGCCTCGGCGGCATCGAGGCGACCTACGACAAGACGGTGCGCGGGCGCGAAGGCAAGCTGCTGGTGCAGACCGACGCGCGGCGCCACGTGTTCAGCCGCCTCGAGCGCTCGCCCACCGCGGGCGCGTCGATCGAACTGACCATCGACGAGCCGCTGCAGTACATCGCGGAACGCGAAGTGCGCGCCGGTGTGCAGGCGGCGCGGGCCGATGCGGGCACCGCCGTGATCATGGATCCGCACAGCGGCGAGATCCTCGCGATGGCGAGCTGGCCAACGTTCAACCCGAACGACTACGGCGCCGTGCCCGAAGGCGCGCGCCGCAACCGTGCCGTGCAGGATCTCTACGAGCCGGGATCGACATTCAAGCTGGTGACCGCCTCGGCGGCGATCGAGGCAGGCGTCGTCGAGCCGAGCGACGTGATCGACGTCAGCGCGGGATCGATCCGCTTCGGCCATCGCGTGATCAACGACATGCACCGCTATGACCCGCTGACCTTCAGCGAGGTCATCATCAAGTCGAGCAACGTCGGTGCGATCAAGGTCGGCCTCAAGCTGGGTGCCGAGCGGATGGGCCTGTACATCCGGCGCTTCGGATTCGGACGCCCGTCGTCGCCGGACTTTCCGGGCGAGAGCCCGGGCATCGTGTGGGAACCGTCGCGGCTGAACGACAGCGCGCTGGCGTCGGTGTCGATGGGCTACCAGGTCGGCGTCACGCCGCTGCAGATGGCGGCCGCCGCAAGCGTGATCGCCAACGGCGGCACGCTCTACGAACCGCACGTGGTGCGTGCGGTGGTGAAGGGCGGCCAGCGCACGGTGGTCCGGCCAAAGGTGGTGCGCCGCGCGATCCTGCCTGAGACCGCGGCAACGCTCACCGACATCATGGAGCAGGTCGTGGTCGCCGGCACGGCCAAGGCGGCACGGCTGGTTAACTACAACGTCGCGGGCAAGACCGGCACCGCCGACAAGCTGGTGAACGGCCGCTACTCGCAGTATCAGCAGAACGTGTCGTTCGTCGGTTTTGTGCCGTCGCGCAACCCGGTGCTGACGGTGATCGTGATGGTGGATTCGCCGCGCGTCGGCGGCGACACCGGCGGCGTGATCGCGGCGCCGATCTTCAAGCGCATTGCGGATGCGAGCCTACGCCGCCTCGGCATCACGCCGACGATCAATCCGGCGCCGCCGGTGATCGTGGAGCGTCACACCGAGCCGGTGTCCGCGCCGATCGTCGCGCCGGCGGTGGTCGCGCTGCCGTCGGGCGCCACCGAAACCGGCCTTCCCGATCTCACCGGCCTCAGCGCGCGCGAAGCGTTGCGCGAACTGGCGCGGCTCGGCCTCAGCGCCCGTATGCAAGGCGCCGGCATGGTCGTCGATCAGGACCCTCCACCCGGCGCGCCGCTCGAAGCCGGCGCCACGTGCACCCTCGTCCTCAATCGTCGTCCCAGGGTCCCCGTCGCGCGGACGTTGCGCGATGGGGTGGGTCCCCCACCTCGACCCAGCGGAGCCATTGGAGAACCACGGTGATCCTCGGCAACGCGGTGGAGACCCTGCGCGACCTGACGGTGCACGCACCGCCCGCGGGGGACGCCCTTGATGTTCCGATCGCGGCAATCGCGTACGACTCGCGGCGTGTCGTTCCGGGCGCCGTGTTCGTGGCGCTCAAGGGGCTCAAGGCAGATGGCGGGGCGTTCGTCGACCAGGCGATCGGCCGCGGTGCGCGCGCGATCGTCTCGGAATCCGCGGCGCCAGAGGGCGTGGCGGTGCCGTGGATCGTCGTGCGCGACGCACGGCTGTCGCTGGCGCTGCTCGCCGATCGCTTCTTCGACCATCCGAGCCGGCGCATGCCGGTTATTGGCGTCACCGGCACCAACGGCAAGACCACGACGTCGTACCTGCTCTGTTCGATGCTCGACGCCGCCGGACTTCGCGCCGGCATGCTGGGCACCGTCGCGTATCGCATTGCCGGCGAGGATCGCGAAGCCTCGCGCACCACACCCGAAGCTCCCGACGTGCAGCAGTTGCTGAACGAGATGCGCGAGCGCGGCTCGAAGTCGGCGGTCATGGAAGTGTCGTCGCACGCGCTGTCGCTGAAACGCGTTGACGGCATGCGCTTCGCCGCCGGCGTGTTCACCAACCTGACGCGCGATCACCTCGACTTTCATGAGGACATGGAAGCCTATTTCGCCGCGAAGCGGCGGCTGTTCGAGATGCTGCCCGCCGGTGCGCCCGGCGTGATCAACATGGACGATCCGCGTGGTGCTTCGCTCGTCGAGATCGCGAAGCGGCCGGTCACCTACGCCATCAACACCCAGGCCGACGTCAAGCCCACAGCGATCGAGATGACGCTGGCTGGCTTGCGCTTCGACATCGGCACACCGGCGGGCACCGTGCGCGTCACGTCGAGGCTGGTCGGCCGGCCGAACGTCTACAACATCCTCGCCGCCACGACGGCGGCGATCTCGATTGACGTGCCGGTCGATGCGGTTGAACGCGGGATTGCGAACCTGCCAGGTGTGCCCGGCCGTTTTGAAGTGGTGTCGCAGGGCGAAGACGACGTCACGGTGGTGGTCGACTACGCCCACACCGACGACGCCTTGCGCAACCTGCTCGAGACGGCGCGGCCACTCGCGGCCCGTCGGCTGGTCACGGTGTTCGGCTGCGGCGGCGATCGCGATCGATCGAAGCGGCCGCTGATGGGCATGGTGGCGGCGCGGCTGAGCGACGTCGTGGTGATCACCTCGGACAACCCGCGCTCCGAAGAGCCCCGGCGAATCATCGACGAGATCGAGCGCGGCATTCCGGCGGGGAGCCAGGCGTCGGCGCGCACACCGGTGGTGGAAGCCGTGGTCGATCGCGCCGACGCCATCGAGCGCGCGGTGTCGATGGCCGGCGGCGGCGACGTGGTGCTGATCGCCGGCAAGGGTCACGAGAAGTACCAGCAGATCGGCGATCGGGTGCTGCCGTTCGACGATGGCGAGGTCGCCCGGGCGGCGCTGGCGCGCCGGCGAGGCCGCACGTGACGGCGGCGGCAGGCGCGCTCCCGCTGGCCTCGGCCACCATCGCGGCGGCGATGAACGGCCGGTTGGTGAGCGGAGACGACGACCGCTACGTGACGGGGTTCTCGATCGATTCGAGGACGCTCGCCGCCGGAGACCTGTTCTTCGCGATCGTCGCCAGGCGCGACGGTCACGACTTCGCCGCGGCGGCGTCCCGGCGTCGGGCCGCGGGCCTCGTGGTCAGCAGGCCGGTTGCGCTGGGGGACGAGAACGAATCGTTCGTGGTGGAGGTGGCCGACACCACGGTGGCCTTGCAGGATCTCGCGCGGTTTGTGAGGCGCGAGTCGGGGGCACGGGTGGTGGCGATTACCGGCAGCGCCGGCAAGACCACCACGAAAGACACGATCGCGGAATTTCTCGCTGCGAAGTACCGCGTCGTGAAGAACACGGGCAACTTGAACAACCACCTCGGGCTGCCGCTGTCGCTGTTGGAGCTCAGGCACGGGGCGGATGTGGCGGTGATGGAACTGGGCATGAACCACGCGGGAGAGATCCGGACACTGGTCGGCGTCGCGACGCCGGAGGTGCGCGTGTGGACGAACGTGGGCGAGGCCCACATCGGCCATTTCGGTTCCACCGGTGCGATCGCCGACGCCAAGGGGGAGATCCTCGAAGGCGCCTCCGCCGACACGCTGCTGATCGCGAACGCGGACGATCCGCTGGTGATGGCGCGCGTGCCCGCATTCGCGGGCCGGGTGGTGACGTTCGGCACCACCGAGCGCGCCGATGTGCGCGCGCTCGACATCGAGGATCGCGGTCTCGACGGCACCCGCGCGCGGCTGGCAACGCCGGCGGGCGAGCGCAGCCTGTCGGTGCCGCTGCTTGGGCGCGGCCACATGATGAACGTGCTGTGCGCCACGGCCACCGCCCTCGAGATGGGCGTCGACCTCGACGCTATCGTCCAGGCGGCGGCGGCGCTCAAGCCGTCGGCCAGGCGCGGCGCCGTGCTGCGGCTGCCGAAAGGCGTGACCGTCATCGACGATTCCTACAATTCCAGCCCCACGGCCCTCCAGCGATCGCTCGACGTGATCGCGCGGTCGTGGGCAGCGCGGCGCATCGCCGTGGTCGGCGAGATGCTCGAGCTTGGCGATCTCTCGCTGGCGTTGCACCAGGAATGCGGCCGGGCTGCGGCGCAGCGCAACCTGTGGCGGCTCGTCACCGTCGGCGGCGACCCCGCTCGCGCGCTTGGCGAAGCGGCGATTGCCGCTGGCATGTCGCCCCAGGCGGTGTTGCATTTCGAGACCAGCACCGCGGCGGCGCCGGCGGTGGCGTCGCTGGCCACGTCGGGTGACGTCGTCCTGGTGAAGGGCTCGCGCGGCATCCGCACGGATGTCGTGGTGGAACAACTCACGACGGTGTTCGGCTGATGCTGTATCACCTCCTCATCTCCCTCTACCCGCAGTTCTCGGTCTTCAACGTGGCCAGGTACATCACGTTCAGGACCGCGGCGGCGAGCATGACGGCACTCGTGATCAGCCTGGTGATGGGGCCGTGGCTGATTCGCCGGCTTCGCGACTTCCAGATAGGGCAGGTGATCCGCCAGGAGGGTCCCGAGTCGCACCGCGCGAAGGCCGGCACGCCAACAATGGGCGGCCTGCTGATTCTCGCGGCGGCGTTGATCCCGACGCTGTTGTGGGC
>JALDXK010000039.1:0-19202 GCA_032155105.1 Acidobacteriota bacterium | reverse complement strand
CACGTGTCGCCGCGGACACCTTTGAAGTGCTGGTCGGCGCCGGCGGCGCCGGCGTGATCTCGGCGCTCGTGATGTTCAGCGCCTTTGGCGCGCTCAACGGCATCGTCATGGTCGGCCCGCGAGTCTACTATCAGATCGCGCAGGACAGCCCGATGTTCCGGTGGTTCAACCACCTGCATCCCACGTTCCAGACGCCGGATCGGGCGATCGTCCTGCAGGCGATCTGGGCCTCCGTGCTGGTGTGGACCGGCAGTTACCGGGCGCTGTTCACGCGCGTCATCTACACTGAATGGATTTTCTTCGCGCTGCTGGCCGTTGGCGTAGTGTTGCTGCGCCGGCGTCCCGGATATGCGCCGGCCTGGCGCATGCCGCTCGTGCCGCTGGCGCCGATCGTGTTCGTGATCGTGTCGCTGCTGATCGTCGTCAACCAGATCCGCGCCGACCTCACCAATAGCGCGATCGGGCTCGCGATTGTGGCGAGCGGTATTCCCGCATATTATTTGTGGGCTCGTGATCGCTCCCGCCGTTAAACATCAGGCACTCCTGGCACCAATCCCTTGGCACGAGGCACGAGGCACCAGGCACCAACATGAATATTGACTTTCACAACCATTACTACCCACCCGAGTACTTGGAAGCCGTGAAGAAAGGCCCGACGAAGGTACGCATGGACTTTGACGGGGAAGGGAATCCCCGTCTCCACTATCCGGGCGACTACAACATCCTGGTTCCCGGACATCGCGATCTCGATTATCGAGAAGGCGTGTTGCAGAAACACGGCGTCGACAGGCAGGTGATCACCTTCACCACGCCCGGCACGCACTTCGAAGAACCCGCCACGGCAGTGGAGATGGCAAAGCACGTGAACAACGCCTTCTCAACGGCCGCGAAGCAGCGAAAGCATTTCTTGTCGCTGGCCACGCTGCCGCTCAACGATCCCGCGGCGTCGGTGGTTGAGCTCGAGCGGGCGATGACCCAACTGGGGCTTCCCGGCGCCATGGTGTTCAGTAACGTCAACGGCGTGGCGCTGGCCGACAAGGTGTACGAGCCGCTCTGGAAGAAAGCCAACGACCTCAACGCCGTCATCTATATCCATCCGGCGCACCCGGTGGGTGTTGAGGCGATGGAGCAGTACTGGCTGATGCCGCTCGTCGGGTTCCTGATGGACACCACCCTCGCGGCCGCGCACCTCGTGTTTGCCGGCGTGCCGGAGCGGCATCCGAACATCAAGTGGGTGCTGTGCCACATGGGTGGCGCCATCCCGTATCTGGCCGAGCGGCTCGATCGCGGCTACGAGGCGTTCGAGGACTGCCGCGCCAACATCAGCCGCGCGCCAAGCACCTACCTGAAGCAGTTCTATTACGACACGGTGAACTTTGATACCAACTGCATCGAGCTTGCCATCACGTTCGCGGGCGCCGATCACATCCTGGCCGGCAGCGACTACCCGCACCAGATTGGCAGCATCCCGAAGATGCTCGATGCGGTCAGCCGCCTGCCGGTGTCGCCGGCACAACGTGAAGGGATTGCGGGGCGTAATGCCGCCGCACTTTTGGGAGTGAACGCATGACCATCAGGACCATCGGAGCAGTTGCCATGCTTGGATCCGTGTTTGCCGCCGGAGTGGCCGTCGGCCAGCAGCAGGCCTCGACGAGCCGTCGCGAGCCGCAGTTCGAGAACAGCGAAGTGCAGGTGTGGAAGTCGATCATCTCGCCAGGCACCCCCCTGGGCCTCCATCGTCACGACCACGGCCGCGCGCTCATCTCGCTCAACGGCGGCGTTCTGAACGTCGTTGATGCCAAAGGCACGGTGCTGGACGTGTACAAGCTGGAGGCCGGCAAGGCGATGTGGCTCGACGCCGACAAGCCGGGGACGCAGCATGCCGACGTCAACCCCGGGAAGACGCCGGTCGAGGTCATTGTCGTTCAGTTGAAGAACGACAAGCCGATCGTCAAGTAATCATCACGTTGGCCCGCAGAACGTAGGGGCGGGACCTCCTTGTCCGCCGACTTGTCCGCCGAAGCGCGAAGCGCGAAGGTGAAAGCGCGAAGCGCCAAGGTGGAAACGCAATGCGCGAAGGCGGAAGTCCCGCCCGGCCCGCCCATCTACACAATCCGCCTCCCCAGCAGCGCGCTGAGGTGCATCGTCAGGTCGTAGGCCGACGCGCCGGTTGCGGCGGCGACGTCTTCGGGCCGAGAACCGTCCTCCCAGTCGAACAGCGTGGCCACGTCGCCGGCCTTCACTGCCTCCGATTCGCCGATTTCGACGAGGGTGTGGCTCGCCGATACGGAGGCAATCACCGGGTACATCCTGCCGTTGATGCGCACGCGCCCGCCCTTCGCGGCGGCGCGGGGCCAGCCGTCGGCATGGCCCACGGGCAGCGTGGCGATCCAGGTCGGCTTGCTCGCCACGTAGGCGCGTTCGTAACCGGCGCTGTCGCCCGCGGCGATCTGCTTCACGTAGGCCACCCGCACGCGCATGGCAAGCGCGGACCGCAGCTCCACGGTCTTCATCGCCTTGAACTTCGCGTCCGGATAGATGCCGAGCAGTCCCATGCCGATGCGCACCATGTCGAGCAGCGCCTCTTCACCGTGTTGGAACAGCGTGTAGGTAGACGCGGCGTGAAGCCGGCCGAGGCTGAGTCCCGCCGAGCCCAGCTCACCGGTGAGCGCCTTGAAACGCCTGGTCTGCTCGCGATCGAACTCGAGGTCTTCCGTGTAAGTCATCATCGTGCCAGCGATGGTGATGCGCTTGCGCGACCCGAGGTCGCCAATCAACGCGGCGGCCTGGCGATACGGCACACCGACGCGGCCGATGCCGGTATCGACGCAGATGTGGATCGGCACGACGCGTCCCAGCTTGTTGGCCGCGCGCTCGATCAGGTCGCCGATCGGCGTGTAGACCATCGGCATGATGTCGCGCGAGAGCATCAGCGACAGATCGACCTCGTCGAACGGCGCCATCAGCAGGATCGGTTTCTTGATGCCCTGCTCGCGAAGGTCGAGCGCCTCCTGCAGCTTCACCACCGCGAAGCCGTGGACCGATGCGTGCGGTTCCAGCGTCCTGGCTGAATTCACCACGCCGAGCCCATAGCCGTTGTTCTTGATCACGGCCAGCACCGGACGGCCGGTCATTTGCGCGATCGCGCCGGCGTTCTGACGAAGGTGCTCGGAGTGAATTTCAATCCACGGATCGAACGACGATGAGTGGCTGGCCCTGGGCGTCTGTGCTGAAAGGCGAGTCGAAGCGATGAGCGGGACGAGCGGCGCGGCGAAGAATGCTCGGCGATTCACGCGCGCAGTATACTAGCGAGGCTTTGCCCTACAACTGGCGGCGAGTCCGGGCGGCTCCGCCTCGCTAGTGATTTTGCGCCGCCCTTGAAGTCGTCACGCGATGCGCACACTTTTGCTGCTGGCTACCTTGGCTCAGGCTTCGTCGCCGCCGCCGGCTCAGCCTGCGGCTCCGCCTGCTACTGACATCTATCTCATCACTTTGCCGGGCGGCCTGGCATCGATGAAAACGACGAAGCCCACGCCAGTGGCTACCGCGCCCGGGTACGACAACCAGCCGCATTTCACACCCGATGGCGCGCGCATCCTGTTCGCCGCCAATCACGACGGCAAGCAGACCGACGTCTATGTATTCGATCGCGCCAGGGGCGCCGTGTCGCAGTTAACGCGGACCCCCGAGAACGAGAACTCGCCAACGCCGCTGCCGGCAGGCATCGGCGAGGCTGGCGGCTTCAGCGTGGTGCAGAGCGAGATGCGTCCGGCCGATGCGAAACCTGGCCCCATTCAACGGCTGTGGCGTTTCAACGCCAGTGGGTCGAATCCACAGTTGATCCTCGCTGACATCAATCCCGTTGGTTATCACGCGTGGGGCGACGCCGACAAGCTCGCCCTGTTCGTGCTCGGCCAGCCGAACTCGCTGCAACTCGCCAGCGTGAAGACGGGCGAGGGAGAGGTTGCCGCCAATGCGATTGGCCGATCGCTGCACCGTATTCCCAACACGCGGTTGGTGAGCTTCGTGCAGCGCGAAGCGTCCGGCGACTTCTTCATCAAGCAAATCGACATGGACTCGAAGAAGATCGACACGCTGACCAAGGTGGTCGAAGGCAACCACGAGCGCGACATGGCGTGGATGCCCGATGGCAAGACTATCCTCATGTCGGGCGGGAGCAAGATCTACTCGTGGACGCGCGGCGCAAGCGAATGGACCGAGGTGTTCGACGCGGCGGCGCATGCGCTTGGCGCTGTCAGCAGGCTCGCCGCGTCGCCAAAGGGCGATGCGATTGCAATGGTGGTAGCAGAGCCTTCGACTCGCAAGTGAATCCTTCGACTCGCGTGCGCCCGCGTCACGCGGGCACACGCTCGCTCAGGACTGCGCGCGTGCGCGCGCGCCACGCGAGCGCTGAAACCATCATCGCGCCCGCGAAGATCAGCAGGCCGGCGGTCAGTCCAGGTGGTGTGAACGAGAATTCGTAGCGGCCGGTGAGACCGGGCGGAATCGTGACGGTGGCCAGCTTGCCCGGCTCGCCGAACAACTCGATCGGCCCCACGGTACTGGACCACCCCGGCGCCCAGTTGTGGTTGAGGCGCAGCTTCGCCGGCTCGGGACCGCCGAACACGTTGAACTCGACGCGGTTGGGCGAGAAGGTCACGTCAGTCACGCGCGCCGTACCCTCTACCCACAGCAAGAGCCGGTTCGGATCAGAGGCGCGGTGTACTTGCAGCGACTCATAGCAGTAGAAGAATGCGCGATGTTCGACGAGGGCCCGCAACATGGGTGACCCCGGCGAGTAGGCGTTGGTCTGTTGATCGGTGGCGATCTCGGTCGGCCCAGCCATCCAGCGGAACGTGGTGTCGAAGGGAGCGACGTTGAACACGTTCTTCAGGTTCCATTGATTCGCGACCATCAGGTGCCCAGCCCCACCCAGGCAGGCGACTCCAACGGCGACACGAGCCCATGCCGGAAAATCGTACCGCGACACGACCGACTGAAACGCCCACGCGAGCGTCAGCGCCGCGAACTGCAGGAACGGAATGGTATAGCGGCTCGGAATACGGAAGTTCGAGAAGAGCGGCAGGTGTTGCGCCAACACTGCCGGCGCGTAGGCGCTGAACTCACCGAGCGAGAGCACGAACAACACGATGCTGGTGACGGCGAGGGAGATGCCGAACCAGTGATGTGCGGGTGATCGGCGCGCGAGCACCCAGAGCAGTCCGGCGACGAGCGCCATCGCCGATCCGAGGCCGATGTAATTGCCGTACTCGTGCCAGCCATGCCGCTGCATCGGCAGCCGCCCGCCAACGTGCTGTGTCGGCACCAGATAGGTTTGCGTGACGATGTCCCAGGTGGCGAGATCGGGCTTTTCGGTTGGGTTGCGCGTGTCCCAAAACTGTTCGCCCGTCACGTACTCGGCCACCGGCAGCAGCTTCGGCGCCGCGTAGGCGATACCGGCGAGCCCGAACACCGTCACGAACGCGAGCGGCCGCCAGTCGCGGCGGGCGATCGCGGCGACGAGCGAGAACGCGCCGAGTGCCGCCACCGACATCGGCAGGATGTGCGTGCCGCCGTTGAACACCATCAGCGCCAGCGTCGCCGAGGCGAGGAAGACGAATTTCCACTCGCCAGTCTTGAAGGCCTTGAAGAAGAAGAAGATCTGCAACGGCAGGTAGAACCCGGGCAGGAACACGCTGTGCCCAACACGCAGGTGGATCGCCGGCGCGCCCGAGGCGGTGACGAGCGTGGCCAGGTAGATCACCGCAGGCAGGAACGTCACGCCCATCACGCGCGTGAGTAGCAGGTGCATGCCCGCGAAGCTGAGCCAGTAGTGCAGCACGATGTTGATCTTCATTGCCAGCTGCAGTGGCATGACCATCGCAAGCGGGTAGACAGGGCTGAGGATCGCGATCTGCGGGTTCTGCCACAGCACGCTGCCGCCGCAGTACCACGGGTTCCACCATGGCGCCTGCCCGTACTCGACGGTGTTCTTCAGGACGGCGCCGTAATAGAAAAGGTGTTGATCCCAGTCGTTGGCGCCGAGCCCCATCGGCTGCTCGAACAACGGCCAGCAAAAAAAGGTCGAGAGCAGACCGTACAGGGCGCCGATGGCGACCGTACGCACGTTTCGCACCGTACGCACAGTACGCACAATGTGGTTCAGGTGCAACTCCGCATCAACAACAGCAACAGGGCAGTGCCGGCGATCGACACCGCAATCGATCCGAGGCAGCCGAGCCGGTTGGAGAAGAAGACGAACACACGATCAGGGTAGCATTCGATCGTGGCGGTGCACGTCGGGATTGCCGGCTGGTCGATTCGAAAAGAACAGTCACATCTCTTCGCAACCGACGGCACGCACCTGCAGCGCTACGCGTCGCGCTTCCTCGCCGTCGAGATCAACTCGAGCTTTTACCAGTCGCACAAGCGCGAGACCTACGAGCGGTGGTCCAAGAGCGTGCCGGCAGCGTTTCGATTCGCCGTCAAGATGCCGAAGTGGCTGACGCACGAGGGCTGCCTCGAGGACACCGGCGTGCCGCTCCGAAAGTTTCTCGACGAGATTGCTGGTCTTGGCAGAAAGCTCGGCTGCGTGCTGGTGCAACTGCCGCCGGGCCTGGCCTACGATCCGCGCGCCGTCGAGACGTTCTTCGCGGCATTGCGCGCGCGGCACCGCGGACCGGTGGTGTGCGAGCCGCGGCATCCCACGTGGTTCACCGGCGCCGCTGATGCACGGCTCGACGCGCATGGTGTTGGTCGCGTCGGCGCCGATCCGAAATGTGCTGAAGGCGGCGACGAGCCCGGCGCGTCCCTACGCGTGGCCTATTTTCGGCTGCACGGCTCGCCCGACATGTACTACTCGAGCTACGACGAGGCCTGCCTTCATCGCCTGGCGGCGCGCATCAAGACCTTCAAGAGAACCCCGGTGTGGTGCATCTTCGACAACACCGCCCGCGGCGCCGCGACCACCAACGCAATCGAGCTTCTGGAACGTCTCTAGCAGCCTCGATGCGGTATCCTTACGTCCTTCAGTGGAGGTCAGAGTCGTGTCATTTTTCAGATCCTTTCTGCTGCTTGCCCTCGTCGCTACCGCCGCCTGTACTCAGCGCAGCATCGTTGAACCTGCTTCGCTCGTGCTTCAGAACGGCAAGGTGGTGACCGTGGACGAGGCGATGCCGGAGGCGCAGGCGATCGCGATTCGCGGCGATCGGATCGCCGCCGTCGGCACCAACGACGACATCCAGATCTACGTCGGCCCCGAGACGAAAGTCATCGATCTCGCCGGCCAGACCGCCATCCCCGGGCTGATCGAAAGCCACGGCCACTTCATGCGCTTCGGGCAGACCAGGACGATGCTCGACCTCATGGAGGTGAAGGACTGGAACGAGATCGTGTCGATGGTGGAGAGCGCGGCGAAGGAGGCCAAGCCAGGCGAGTGGATCCTCGGCAGCGGCTGGCACCAGGAAAAGTGGAGCAGCGTGCCGGAGCCCAACGTCGAAGGCTTTCCATTTCACGACGCGCTCAGCACGGTGTCGCCCGACAACCCGGTGTTCCTCACGCACGCGAGCGGCCATGCCAGCTTTGCCAATGCCCGGGCGATGGACGCGGCGGGCCTCACGGGCAAGACGCCGAACCCGCCCGGCGGCGAGATCCTCAAGGACAAGAGCGGTCGACCCATCGGGCTGCTCCGCGAGACGGCGTCAGGACTCGTCGGCCGCGCGCTCGACGAGTGGCGAGCCAAGAAGACCCCCGAGGAACGGCAAGCCGACGCCCGCCGGCAGATCGAGCTGGCCGTCGAAGCCAGCCTGGAGAAGGGCGTCACGAGCTTCCACGATGCCGGCGTCAACTTCGCCACCGTCGATCTCTACAAGCAGGCCGCCGCCGACGGCACGCTCGGCATCCGGCTGTGGGTGATGGTGCGCGAGAGCAACGAGAACCTTCGCGCCAGGCTGGCGCAATACAAGGCGGTCGGCCTCAACGACCATCACCTGACCGTCGCCGCGATCAAGGTCACCGCCGACGGTGCGCTCGGCTCGCGCGGTGCGCTGATGCTGGAACCGTACACCGACTCGCCGGCAAGCACGGGGCTCGCGACGGTGCCGCTCGAAAGCATCGCCGAGACAGCCAAGATCGCGCTCGATCACGGCGTCCAGCTGTGCGTGCACTGCATCGGCGATCGCGCCAACCGCGAGGTGCTCAACGTCTACGAGCGGACCTTCAGGCAGAACAACGCGCCGAAGGATCTGCGCTGGCGCATCGAGCATGCGCAGCACATCGACCCGGCTGACATTCCACGCTTTGCGCAACTCGGCGTGATACCAGCCATGCAGGGCATTCACGCCACCTCGGATGCGCCCTACGTGCCGGCGCGCCTCGGCCCGGGCCGCGCCGAAGCGGGCGCCTACGTGTGGCAGAAGCTGATGAAGAGCGGCGCGGTGATTGCCAACGGTACCGACGTGCCGGTGGAACGCATCGACCCCATGGCCAACTTCTACGCCACTGTCACACGCAAGACCAAGGACGGGTCGGTGTTCTACGGCGAGCAGAAGATGACGAGAGCCGACGCGCTGAAGTCCTACACCATCAACGGCGCCTACGCCGCGAAAGAAGAAGCGCTGAAGGGATCACTGACGCCCGGCAAGCTGGCCGATGTCACCGTACTCTCGAAAGACATCATGACCGTGGCAGAGGACGAGATTCCGTCGACGACCGTGGTCTACACCATCGTCGGCGGCAAGGTCGCGTACTCGAAGTAACGGAATCTCCCTCGTTGACTTCCTTGATGGACGGGCCTAGGATTCGCGCCGGCAATCAGTTTCCATCACAGAGGAAGCGAGGACCATATGCGTCAGTATCGTTGCTCCGTTCCAACGGGTGTCCTGGCGAGGGCGGCCGTTGGCATCGTCATCACGGCATTGTTGTTCGTCATCGCTGGCCTTGGTGCGCCGTCGGTTCAGGCGCAGAAACCTCCGCAATATTTCGTCGATGAAACGAGGCTGCCTTTCGATGCTCTCGCTGGCACCACGACGACTCGGCTGTGGGGCGTGCAGGGCGGAGCTGGCTACCGGATCGAGGTGCCCGCGAACTGGAATGGCGAGCTGGTCCTCTACGCCCACGGTTTTCGCGGCGGCGGCCTCGAGCTCACCGTCAGCAATCCGCCGATCCGCCGCTATCTGATCGACAACGGGTTTGCCTGGGCCGCGTCGAGCTACGCCACCAACGGCTACGACGTCACCCAGGGTGTGAAGGACACCCATGATCTCGGCAAGAGATTCAACGGCCTTGTCGGCAATCCGAGTCGCGTGTACTTCACCGGCACATCCATGGGCGGCCACATCACCGGCGTGGCTATCGAGCAGTATCCGAACGCCTACGACGGCGCGATGCCGATGTGCGGGGTGATGGGCGACAACACCCTTTTCGACTACTTCATCGAGAATCACCTGGCCGCGCACGCGCTCGCCGATCTCGACGTGCCATTCCCATTTCCGGCGGATTACTCGACCACCATCGTGCCTCAGTTGAGGACCCTCTTCTTCGGTGGGCCGCTTCCGACGTCGTTGACCCCTCTCGGGCAACAGTGGGCCGGCGTCGTCGAGAACCTGAGCGGCGGCGATCGCCCGATGTTCGAGCAGGCGTTCGCTTTCGCCGGTACGAATGCCAACTTCCTTCTCAGCCAGGGTGTCGGATCACAGCCGGGCACACGCACCAATGTCGAGCGGGTCTACCAGATCGACAACGACCCCGCACTCTCTGCTGATGAAGTGGCACTGAACGCCACGATCCGCCGCCTCGACCTGGACCCGCAGGCGCGGCGCAAACAGGGGTTGGCCGGCGTTCCGGCAATCGCCGGCAGTTTCAGGATCCCGGTGCTGTCGATGCACACGTTGGGCGATCTCTTCGTGCCGTTTTCGATGGAGCAGATCTACACGCGTCGCGCGAACGCGAATGGCGTCGGCGACCTGCTTGTGACGCGCGCCATCCGCGACATCAACCACTGCGGGTTCAACACGGTTGAAATGGAGCGCGGCTTCGCCGACCTCGTCAATTGGGTCAGCAACGGCGTGACGCCCGCCGGCGACGACATTCTTACGCCGTCGGTGGTGTCCAACCCGAACTTCGGCTGTTCATTCACCCAGGGCCCGCACCTGCTGGCGCCGGCCTGCCCCTGAACCAAATCTCAAATCTGAAATCTGAGATCTAAAAAGCCCGGCGATGGTCAGGATCGCCGGGCTTGTAGCAGACGCAACGATTTTTCAAACAGTCGGAGACTTGAAACGACGCGCGAGGAGGAGGAGACCGCTGCCCAGCATCAGCATCGCCGCTGGTTCGGGCACGAGTGCGGGCACTACGTCAGCCGTCGTCGCGACTTCGCTGAGCGCACCCGCGAGGCCGACATTTTCGAAGCGCACGTACAGGCCCGACGCAATCTGCGTTTCGGTCAGGCCCGCGAACGCACCGCTAATGATGAAGCCAAGCGTCTGTCCAGGTGCGAGCCCGTTGTCCGGAAAACCGTCGGCAAAACTAGCGCCGGTCAGGTACCCGAAATCCAGGTCGACTGAGCTGAACCCCGGCACGGTGCCGAGGGGGCCGTCCCCAAAAGCGAAGTTCACGTCGGCCGGAAACGTAATCGGGTCGGGAACTCCCGTAAAGCCGTCGATGTTGCCCGGCCCCACATCGAATCCAAAGCCGGTAATGCTCGCGTCAAACGGAGACGTATTCGTCAGGGCTCCGACGATGGCATTACCGGGTACGAGCAACACTATTGCACTGCCGGTGGCCAGTGCAGGGTTGTCGCTTCCAGCGAAATCGACGATGGTGACCGCTTGAGCAGATGAGGCTGTGAGACCAAGACCCAAAGCCAGTATCGCGACTGTTTTCATAGTCGTCGCCTTCCTGAACGAGGGGGATGGTTAACTAACAGGGGGATGACTGTCGTCCGCATGACGCTGCAAGCGGCAGACCACGTCAGCCCCGAGAATCGGGCCGATTTTCCAAACCCGACCGCAGAAAGTCACTCGCCAGGCAGGCTTTGGGCGCGCTGATGAAGGAAAACTAATGAAAGTGAACGAAAACCAGTGAATAGGTCGCCCACCGAAACGCTGAGGTGCTGAGGGTTTTCAGAAAGCGTCGCCGAGAAACGGCAGCATTCGCCCGCAATACAGCACCGCGAGCCACGACACTAGAGACAGCAGACCGATAAGCTTGACGCTGCCCGGCGTATCGGCGCCCGGCTCGAGCGCGAGCACCCTCGCAGACATCGTCGTTTCATACAGCAGCGCGTTCACCCCGGCCACCATGATGAAGCCGACTTTGTACCACCACGCGGGGTTGTTGACGTATTGCCCGGGAAGGCCGGTGAGAAACACCAGGCCCGTGATGAGGTTGATCGCGAATCCCGCTACCGCGAGCGGCATCAATTCTCGCGCGGCGGCGACGGTGATCCTCCTGAAAAATCCCATCAGGCGCAGATCGAAGAAGCCGGTGATGCCGACCAGCAGGCTCAGGCCGAGGAAATGCAGGGTCTCGCAGAGGGGCCACATCCAGGTGGTTTGGTTGATCCACTCCGAGGCCGGCGTGGCGCGCAGCCATTGAGCAAAGGCGTCGAGACTGGCCATGCGTGATCTACACGTAGGCGAGGAGGCGGCCGGCGACGACGGCTCCGATCCACAGCAGCAACGACACGAACGCCTGCGTCCGAAGCGTCGCCGCGACAGTGCCGTCCGTGGGATCGTTCTGCCGATGGATTCCTCTCCACACGGACCATGCGACGAGGACCGCGACGGCGATCAACACGAGCTTCACGTAGAACATCCACTGTCCGACCTTGGTCGTGGCGTCGGCCATGAACAGCAGGATGCCCGTGATGAAGTTGAGCGCGAAGGCCCACCACATCACTGGGAACAACTGGCGCAATGCCGGCACGGGAATGCGGGACGCGAAGCCGAGCAACCTCAAATCGACCACGGCGTTCACGCCAACAACGATGGCGAGGCCAAAGGTATGGAGCGTCAGGATGGTGGCGTAGGCCCAGATCGAGGGCGACTCACGCGTCCACGTCGCGAGAGCGCTGCCCTCGATCGCGGCGAGCAGATCGGTCACCGAGCGGCGCTACCGGGGAGGTTCCTTCGGCACCGTGCCACGCAGGATCGCGGAACCGTCGGCCTTCATCAGCGTCTTGATGCAGCACATGCCCCGCGAGCCCTCAGCGCGCGATGGCTGGCCCGACACCTTGATCTCGGTGCCCGGTTTGAGCGTTTCCACCGTCAGGTTGTTGCGCACCAGCTGTGCGCCGGTGCCCATCTCGACCTGCCATTCGACCTTCTGTCCCTTCTCGTCGACGTTGAGATAGAGGAACGAATGCGGATTCTTGATGTGGAGCTTGGTGACGATCCCCACGACCTCCACCGTCTTGCTGGGATCGTAGAACGGCGCGCTCGAATGATGCGCGATGACCGGCACGGCCAGCGCTCCCGCCCCCACCACCGCCATTCCGACGAACAATCGTTTCGCGTTCATACCCTGTCCTCACTTGTATCGCGGAATCATCATCTTGATCGGCGCGCGCGCTGATTCGGGATCGCACTCCCACGCTTCGAGCTGATAGCCTGGCGCCGCGGGCAGCCAGCGCGTTGTGTACGACGCCGGCTGGCGCAGGAACAACGGGTCCTCGAGCGTCAACGCCATCTTGAGTTCGCCGTTCTCCTTCCAGTAGCGCTCCGTCACCTTCTTGAGGGTCGACGACGGGATGCCGTTGTAGTCGTCGAAGCCGGTAATGTCAAACAGGAAGTGATCGGTGTCGACGATGAGCGCGTCCTTCTCATAGTGGCCGACCGAGAAGCCTTGCAGGCTGTAATCCTGGACGGTGGGCTTACGCCCGTCGAGCCAGATGGTTCGTGTCTGATCGTCTTTCTCGTAGCGGATGACGACGCGGTCGGGCCACTGTACGACCTGCATGTGATACGGATCGTACTGAAGGGCAGGAGAGGAGGACGGCACGCAGTCGTACTTCGGCGCCACGGCCTCGTCAAAGGCCTTCATGTAGGCCAGCCCGCGCTCGTTGAGGACCGGGAAATTCGTCTTGGTCCAGGGGAAGTGTTCGCTGTTCATCGGCCGCGCCCTGGTGCCGCCGTTCCAGACGCCGGCGATATCCGGGAATCGGCTGACGGGCGCCGGTGGTCCCGCGGCCGTGCGTACGCCCGGCGGGGTGCCGGCCTGGCCCAGGCTGCTCACGCCGGTCCCGAACGTCGTGGCCAGGAGCGCAGCCGCCGCAAGCGAACCGATCATCGTCTTCATGTCCGGCCTCCCCGAATCAAGGTGAGGGGATTATACGGTCTCGCTGCTGCTGCCGGGACGATCCTTCGCGGTGGCTTCGGCACCGGGAGGCTCGCGGAAGGGTTCCACCGGAATGCGCTCGTAGCTGACGTCGAGGATCTGCAACTGCTCGGTACCGGCCGGCGCGCGCAGGACCACGCGGTCGCCGGATCCGGATTTCATCATCGCGCGCGCCAGCGGCGACACCCAGCTGATGTGATTGCGGTCGAGATCGACCTCGTCGGTGCCGACGATGCTGACCACGCGCTCCGTTCCGTCGGCGGTGGCATAGCGGACCGTGGCCCCGAAGAAGACCCGCGTGGCTGCTTTCCCTGGTCTGGGTGTTTCCGGGTCCACCACCTCCGCGGCGTCGATTCGCTTGGTCAGAAAACGAATCCGCTTGTCGATCTGGCGGAGCCGCCGTTTGCCGTACTGATAATCGGCGTTCTCGCTGCGATCGCCGTTGGCCGCCGCCCACGCCACCACCTGTGTCACCGCCGGCCGTTCCCTCATGAGCAGGAACCGATGCTCGTCTTTGAGCCGCTGCAGACCACTCGGCGTGATGTAGTTCTTGACCCGGACGACGGGCCCATCGTCGGCGGGCTTTCTCGTGAACCCCTTGCGCATGCGCTACTGATTGAATCACGAATCCGCCCGGCACCTCGCCGGGTGCCGCGGGTCAACGGGCGTTTGCCGTCTGGACCAGCAACACGCAGGAGTTGGCGTGCATGACTTCAGGTGGGAACTGACCGACGCGGACCGATGACGCTCAGTTCCACACGGTTGCGGCCGTTCGCCTTCGCCTCGTACAACGCCCGGTCTGCGGCCTCGACCAGCGCCGCACTGTCACCGAGAGTCGTCGTGCTGCACGCCACCCCGAGGCTCATCGTCACGCGCACTTCGCCGCTGGGCGCGATGATTGGCGCCGCGGCCAGCGACCCGCGCACGCGCTCCGCCACGTCGCGGCCGCCATTGACGTCGGCGCGCGGCAGCACCAGCAGGAACTCCTCGCCGCCGAAGCGGCCAATCGAGTCCGACGCCCGCAACGTCGAGAGGATGCGCTGGCCCACGCGGTGCAGGACTGTGTCGCCAACCGCGTGACCGTGCGAATCGTTGATGCGCTTGAAGTGATCGACGTCGGCCATCACGACGGCGAGCGAGGTCGCTTCGCGGCGGGTGCGCCGCAATTCGCGGGCGAGCTCGTCGAGGATGCGGCCCCGGTTCCACAAGCCGGTCAGACGATCGTGGGTCGCTTCGTGCTTGAGCACTTCCTGCGAGCGCAGCAGATCGTCCTGCAGCGCGAGGACGCGCTCGCCCGCCCGCAGGCGCGCGCGTAGCTCGGCGAGGTTGTACGGCTTGGTCAGGAAGTCGTCGGCGCCGGAATCGAGGCCCTCGATCATGTCTTCGGGCGATTGTCGCGACGTCAGGAGAATGAGGTAGAGGTATCGGCCGGGCAGCTGCCTCAGGGTGCGGCAGACGGTGAGACCGTCCATGTCCGGCATCATCCAGTCGAGGATGGCGCAGCACGGGCCACCGGGCGTCTCACGCCGTTGTCGACCTCCACCACATCGTGGCCGAGGCCAACCAGCGTGGTTTGCAGCAGGCGGCGCGAGACGAAGTCGTCATCGGCGATCAGGATGTTCATGGGCGGGCTCGCTGGCCCATGTATCGGCGGCATCTCCGCGTTTCGGCACCACGCGTCCGACGGCGCGCGCACCTATGGGAAGACCGTCGCAGTTGTGATCACCGGTTGAGGGCGTGCGCCCACGTGAGGCCCTTCTCGATGTGGCCCTTGGGCAGGACCCAGACATCGCGGTTGTCGTTCGCCTCGACGAGCAAGTACACCACCTCGCCATCGATCGTACGCCGTACGACGCCGCCTGCGTGCGACCAGGGGGACTTCATCCTTCGTAAATGTTACCTATGTATCGTGACGAACGCGGCCTGCTCGAGGAGCTGTCTCCGGGCAGCTGCGGCGTCGCCTCGTACGCAACAGTCGGTGTTGCCCCGTGGGATGGATATCCGAGTATCGATGACCCAAATCAGGATACGGATGGTCTCCCCAAGAACGCTACAATTGACAGTGTGAGGCGGAAGGCCGAAAAGGAATCGTCTGTGACGCGCAAGCTGAAGCCGGACGCGATTCGTCGGGAAAAGCAGCGGTTCATCGCGGCGCACCAGAAAGGCATGAAGGCGCTCAAGACCCACGACTTTGCCGCGCTCAATGAAGCGATTCAAGAAGAGCGGGAAATCATTCATAAGCAGGCGGCGTTGGTCAAGCGGATCAAGGGGACCACGCTGACGAGGAAAGCCGCGAAGAAAGCCGCGAAGAAACGTTAGCGCGCCGGGTGTGTCGCACTTGAACGAGGACGACCAAAGAACAGAACGTATTCGTCGGCGTCCTTGAGTTCGAATCCACGCAGACCGTCATCGGTATCCTTGAGTGGTTGAGAGAACTCGACATTGCGCGATGAGAATTCTGCTGCCAACGCGTCCGGATCAGGAACGTGGAGGTATGCGTCCCAGCGCGCCCAGCCTTTCTTGATGTCTCGTTTGTAGTTCGGCACTGGTTCCACGCCAACGTCCTTGACCATGATCATCGCGCCGCCCCGTTCGACAATCCCGAAGAAGCTGTCGTCAGGGTCGGGCCCTTGAAACGTGATCTCGAACCCGAGACGGTCACGATAGAACGCCAGCGCGGCGGGGACATTCCTGACGATGAAGAACGGCGCGATGCTGGTAATGGCTGGCTTCGTCATGTGATGTCCTCCGGTCTAATCGGTGACGGCATGCGTCGTGCAATTTTACGCAGTCTCCCTCGAGGCAGACTTCTGTCTACGCATAGGGAGACGGGCTGGCTCCACCATCGTCTTGAGTACCCAATCGAGAATTCCCTGTCTGCCGGGAGGCATACTTCTTCGATCGAAGTGTTACTTATGTCCTGGAATGAGAATGCGGTAGGAAAGGGAGACCCGACGGGATTCGGTACGGCTGTCGAACTGCGCAGCAGGACGCGAGGTGAGAAACATCCGATTGTAGCACGGTGTTTCTCACCGCGTCCCCGTTCCCGGCCGCGTGCTACTGCCGCGTCCAGACCGCCATGACCTGATTGTTGCCGGGCGCACCACCTGTCACGGTAACGAGCACCTGGCCGCCGGCCGCGACGCTGAAGTTGAAATCCGGGAGGGCGTCGCCATCAGCGGGCGTGACCGTGAGTACGCCGCTGTTGTAGGTCCAGGTGAATGGCGTGCTGATGGTTCCAGTCTCCGCGCCATGCGCCCAGGTTTGGTCCGCTGAGCCCTCGGTGACGCTCACCGCAGCCCCCGCCGCATCAATAGTGCCCGTGCCGTCGGCTGCGAACGTCGCGGTGCCCGCGACCACATACGACACCAGGGTATTGGGGCCGCTATCCAGCGCCGTTGCAACGTTGTTCATCGTATACGCGCCCACGAAATCGCCAGCGGTGAGATTCTTGCCTTCCAGCTTGGCGATTCTCTCGCGCAGCGCGGCGTCTCGTTCGCGCAGCTCAACGTCCCGTTCGCGCAGCGCGGCGTCGCGTGCGATGCGGTGTTCGCGCTCAGCGGCGAGCTTCTCTTGCAGGTTATCCACACGCTCCTGCAGCCTCTCGACCTTCCGTTCGAGGGCGTCGAGGCGTGATTGAACAGTGCCTTGCGCAATTGCGGGCATCGGCACGACGAACAGCGACAGAACGACACACACTGCGGCGACACACGAATTCTTCATGTTGGCTTCTCCATGCCGATCGACTTGATGTTTACGAAAATGAAAGCCGGGGCGGCCGACGTGTCAGATAGCAAACTCGATGCCGGTCGAGGTGGCCCGGTTGCGGAACTTCAAGCAGCGAGGCGAGAACTTCTCGATCGGTCGAGCGAGGCGCTGAATTGAATGTGCGGTCAGTCGAGTCCTGCCCTGATCAACAGCCCTTGCCAGTATCGGAAGATCCAGCCGCCGATGCGCTGCAACTCCGACTGCGCCGTGGCCGACTGGCAGTCGGCGGTCCTTGGATTGTTGGGCGCGTCGAGCGGCGAAGGCCCGCGCGCATCGACGGACGGGTCGGTGACCGCAATACGAACGTTGACCAACAACGCCTCGAAGACCGGTGAGGGAAAGGGATCCAATCCCGGCCGGCATTCGTAATTGTTGATGTGGACGTGCGCCACGTGGAAGAACTCCTTCAGGCGCGTGATCGTCTCCAGGAACCGTGGGTCTTCGACATCGTGAAATTCAACGACGAGTTGATCAATCGCGCCGAGCACATGGTCTGGCGCAGTGGCGAGCGAACGCCACTCCGATCCTTCGACGTCCATCTTCACGACCAGGCGCGTGCCGGCGTGGGCGTTCTGCTCGAGATGATTCGCCATCGTGTCGAAGGGACGCCCGTCGATCATGGCGCGCTCGGGGCCCACGCAGGCGACATGGAACTGGACATCGGCCGGCGTGGCACATCGCGGCGCCTCGGTGTTGAAGCAGTCGTACTGATGGAGCGGCACCGTGAGCCGCGCCACGACGTCGCAGCCCCACTCGTCGCGCCCGTCGATGCCGTATGAATACGCGGCCTGCACCTGGTCGAGCAGGTTGGCGCACAACAGGTAGCCGCCATCGTTGGAGTCGCCGAAACGCTCGAACTCGCAATTGGTGATCGTCACCGGCGTGAAGGCGTCGTACAAGGCCTCGCGGACCTGCCGCATGCGCCAGTACTGCGCCGCCGCGGCAACGATCGCGAGGACGAGCAGCACCGCGCCCAGAATTGCCGCCCGTTTTGCGAAGCGTCTCAACCGGCCTCCGTTCGAAACATGACTCGACTCATACGAGCAGCCGTTCCCGCACGGTGTCAGGTGCACGCGTTAGGTGACGCGCGAGCGCGAAAAGTGGAGGCCCTTCGACTCGGAATCGTCCGCCGGCGGCGGTCGATTACTCGCTCAGGGCATTCGACCCGAACATGGCTTGCCATGAGCGAACCTGCGGTTCGCCGAAGGCGAAGCGCACGGTGAGTCGAATGGTGAGCCGGGTGGGGATCGAACCCACGACCACCTGATTAAAAGTCAGATGCTCTACCACTGAGCTACCGGCCCGAATTCCTCATTGTACAGGCGACTGGCCGGCGCTATCTCGCGCGCCTCGACGCGGCCGCCGTCCGCGCTCGCGAACAATTTGGTCAGTCAAAAATCGTCGACCACCCGATTCTCGGCGCCTTTTCCGTCGACCAGTGGCTCAAGTTCCACCTGGTCCATACGCGCCACCACGAGAAGCAGATTCGGGCGCGGCGCTAAAGCTCTTCGAGGTGTGTCGGTCGAGTCGCTTGAACGCCCATCGGGGCCGGGGATGTCCTACGAATTGTCCCTATATTTAGGGGGCCTATCTGACGATAATCCCCTCGTGGTTCAAGAAACATCGCCGGTCATTCTGGTTGTCGAAGATGATTCGGCCGTACGCCAACCGCTCGTGAAATTTCTGCAGATGCGGCAATACACCGTGGTAACGGCCGAGACCGCGGACGAAGGCCTCGACGCGATCAAGACGCATCGCCCCGCTGCCGCGATTGTCGACCTGCGGCTGCGCCGCGGCTCCGGCAGGGAAGTCGTGGTGTCGGCGCCGCCCGAAGTACCTGTGATCATCTTCTCGGGCCTGCGCTCGGAATCGGCGGATCTCGAAACGCTGCGCCCGAACACGCGCCTCGTCGAGAAGCCCTACTCGCTCGTGATGCTGATGGACACGCTCGAAGACATGCTCGAGCAGTCGCGCGGCAACAGCAGCGGGTTCGGACGCATCGCGGCGTCCTGATCGGACGACGAACCTAAAGGTTCGTCGCTGCAAGGTTCGTCGCTGCAAGGTTCGTCGCTGCAAGGTTCGTCGCTGCAAGGTTCGTC